>JBKCTS010000326.1:0-2808 GCA_046318695.1 Acidovorax sp. | reverse complement strand
CAACCAAGACTGGTTCGATTACCTCGATTCAGGCCGTCTACGTCCCTGCGGATGACTTGACCGACCCGTCGCCTGCAACCACCTTCGCTCACCTTGACTCGACCGTGGTTCTGTCGCGTGACATCGCTGCGCTCGGTATTTACCCTGCGGTCGATCCGCTGGATTCCACATCACGTCAGCTCGACCCGAACGTCGTGGGTCCGGATCACTATGACACTGCGCGTCAGGTACAGGGCACGCTGCAGCGCTACAAGGAACTGCGCGACATCATCGCCATTTTGGGCATGGACGAACTGGCGCCCGAAGACAAGCTGGCCGTGGCCCGCGCCCGCAAGATCCAGCGTTTCCTGTCGCAGCCTTTCCACGTGGCCGAAGTGTTCACGGGCTCTCCAGGCAAGTACGTTCCGCTGTCGGAGACCATCCGGGGTTTCAAGATGATCGTCAACGGCGAGTGCGATCACCTGCCAGAGCAGGCGTTCTACATGGTGGGCACCATTGACGAAGCCTTCGAAAAGGCCAAAAAGGTGGCCTGATGAGCCGTCGGCCGGGCAGCCCAGGGCGGCCTGGCCTTCAGCAATCGAGCAACCCACCTTTTCCTAGGAGCAATGATGAACACCATCCACGTTGATGTGGTCAGTGCCGAAGAGTCCATCTTCTCCGGTGAAGCGCGTTTTGTCGCTCTGCCAGGTGAATCCGGCGAACTGGGGATTTACCCCCGCCACACCCCGCTGATCACCCGTATCAAGCCGGGCTCGGTGCGCATCGAGATGGCTGGCGGTGGCGAAGAGTTCGTCTTCGTGGCCGGTGGCATTTTGGAAGTGCAGCCCAACCGCGTGACCGTGCTGTCCGATACCGCCATCCGCGGCAAGGACCTGGACGACGAGAAGGCCAACGCTGCCAAAGCTGCCGCACAAGAGGCTCTCAAGAATGCCAAGAGCGATCTTGACCTGGCCAAGGCCCAGTCGGAACTGGCCGTAATGGCTGCCCAGATTGCTGCCCTGCGCAAGTACCGTCAGAAGAAATGAATCCGTGCTTCGCGCACCCATTTAAAAAAACCCGGCTCTGCCGGGTTTTTTCATATGTAAGGCCGCACATCGCAGCGTGTGACCCGCGACGGCTCGCCGTTCAGCAAGACCCTGGCAAAGCCTCCTTCAGCTGAATCCGCAGCCCCTGCGCTGCAAGGTAAAGGGACGAACCAAGGTCTTCCTGCAGCAGATGGAGGTCGCGTAGAACGCTCCTGGCCTGTGCCAGTGAGCGCACGCCCAGGCAAATGGATTCAATCGCGAGGTGCTGCGCGGGAATCAGTTCGAGGGAAATATCGGAGGTGAGGGCAATCACGTCGCCTCCCGCGGAACCGGTGAGCGTGCGCCAATGGCGCCGCGTTAACTCCAAGTGCGGTGTGCCGAGCTGTATGGACTGCATTCCTGTGATGCCCAAAGCACCACCCCTTCGCTGCGCCAGTGCTTCGCGAAGTTGAGCTCGCCGTACCACTGGCGTCTCGGCGGCATCCCAGGGATAAATGGTCGCGCACCGATCCCACTCGCAAAAGAATACGCAGCAGCTCGGGGATGACACGTCAAGCACGACTGCGTTGGTGAAATTCGTGACCCATTCACCCGCTGTCGTCTGTGACCGAAAGGCTCGTGAAGCGCGAACGGCCAGTCGGGCTTCGTCCATCCACGACAGGCTCTCGCGCAGCGTTGCCGTCGGCTCCAGCGCGAAGCCGTGGATCAGCGGCGCAGGTGCATGACTGGGAAGGTCACTGTTCGACGACGCAGCCCACAGCTCAAGATCAGTGTTGCCGAGGTGAACCCACCCGTAGGTCGCAAAGGCCTCGTGCTGCAAAGGCCAGGCCACCGGCAGTCCCAGCGTATCGCTCAGAAGCCCGTATAACGGTTCTGCCGCCAGCAGGCGAAGAACGACGTGGTCGACGGATCGGTAGGGGCGTTGCATCGGGACTCCCGCGCTCAAAAAAAGTTTACGTCCTTGGGGCAGCGTCCTGTCGAGCATGCCACAGTGATGATGAACCACGGATAAAACCATGATGACGCAGCCGGTGTCTGACCCAAGGGGGTGACCCCTTGAAATCAATCATGAACGCCGCAACTGCCGCGCAAAGGCTTGACGGGCCGCGATGCGCCTCCAACTAAGATGTGCGTTTTGCCCCGTCATCCACCGGGCCCACACTCTTGAGTGACCAATCTGCCATGCCACCAGCACGCTTCGCCGCCGCCCGTTTGGGTGGCTCCCCGGATGATACGGAGTCCACGTTTTACGATGCCTTGCAGCGTGGAGATATCGATCTGCTGATGAAATGCTGGGCGGAGGACGACGATATCGTGTGCGTGCATCCGGGCGGGCCGCGGATGCTCGGCGCGCGGGCGATCCGCGCTGCTTTTGAATCGATGTTTGCGCAAGGGGCCGTGCAGGCCCGACCACTGCAGGTGCATCGGATTTCCGGGATGTCCAGCGCCGTCCACAGCGTTCTCGAACAAGTCGAGATCGTCTTGCCGGACGGGGTGCACCGGGCCATGGTGCTGGCCACCAACGTCTATCACAGGACGCCGGAGGGATGGCGCATGGTGGCCCACCACGCCAGCCCTGGGGTGGCGCCCGAGGCCGATATGCTGGAGGCCCAAACACCGCGCCTGCATTGATGAGCAGTGCAATGCACTATGTTGCGCCGCGCTGGTTGCCGGGCGGGCAGCTTCAGACCATCTGGCCTGCGCTGTGTTCGCGCCGGGTCTTTGGCCACGCACCGCGCTACGTACGCCAGCGCTGGGACACGCCGGACGGGGACTTTATCGA
>JBKCTS010000325.1:0-3005 GCA_046318695.1 Acidovorax sp. | reverse complement strand
CGCCGACATCATGCAGGTGCAGCGCGATCTTCTGGTGCAGGACGTGGTCAACATGATGGAGCGCCATTTCGATGGCGCCGAGCTCGGTGGCGTTGTTTCCGAGATCGACAAGCTCTTCAGTCAGCGCTTTGATGCGCTGGTCAATTCGCTGGAGATCGGAAAACCACCGCGAGGCCCCGGCGGCTCTGCGGGTGGGCATGGCGGTGGTGGCGGGCGCAGGCCGCGCCATCTTCACTGACTGTCCCCGCAGGGCACGCTCTCTTCGAGCATCGCTGGGACACCGGCTCAAGGAACCTGCACGCTTTCGCAGCAGTGCGCCGGCAGATCGAGCCAGCGTTTGGCGGCTGACTGGAGCGTCTCCACCGGCCCTGTGGTCAGCAGCGTCACTTGCGCTGTCGCGGGCGCGTCCGGTGGTAGGCCACGCTCTGCGCCGGTTTCGTCATTGGCGGCTTGGTCGGGATGGTTCAGCAGCATCGCGGCCTCCAGCAATCGTTGTGTTTGCCGCGCCACGGGCTCGCCGGTCTCGATCAGGCGTACTTCCGGTCCGGTGATCGCTCGCAGCTCTTTCGCTGCGAAGATGTAATGTGTGCACCCAAGCACCAGGGTGTCGACCTGGCCGGGATCGCTTCCGAACGGCCCCAAGGCGCTGAGGTAGCGACTGCACAGCGCACCCGTTTCTGAGATCTCTATTGCCGCATCAGCGGGGCCGCACGCGCTTGCAGCGCTGCGCTCGATGGCATGCGCCAGGCCGTCGCATGGCTGCACATGGAAGCGCGCCTGGTCGGCCACCGAGGCAAGCAGTCTGCTGAATTTGGCACTGGAGAGCGTCCCCCGCGTTCCGATGACGCCGATATGTCCGGTGCGGGTCGCTGCCAGTGCTGGTTTGATGGCTGGTTCCAGACCCACCAGGGGCAACTGCGGCCGGCTGCTGCGAACCTCGTGAATCGCAGCCGCGGTGGCCGTGTTGCACGCCACCACCAGCGCCTTGATGTTGTGCTGCTCGCACAGGTAATCGACGATGGCGTGGGAGCGCGCGCTGACGTAAGCATCTCCGCGCTCGCCGTAGGGGGCATGGGCGCTGTCTGCGAGATACACAAAACGCTCGTGCGGCATGGCTTTCAGCAGCGCCTGCAGCACGCTCAGGCCGCCTACGCCGCTGTCAAACACACCGATAGGGGAGGAGGCCAGCGGCATCGTGGGTTGGTCGGGGGAAATACAAGGGCCCGGCTGTGGGAAAGTCCGGTGGCGGGACGGCCGCGTGCAGTCGCTCAGTCAATGGCCAGCGGCCAGCGGCCACACCGATGCCCCTGACATCACGCAGCAGCCACGCCGATGCCCTTGAACTCGCCGGTGGCAATGCGCTTTTGCCACTCGGCCGGGCCGGTGATGTGGGCGCTGGTGCCGCCCGAATCCACGGCCACGGTCACTGGCATGTCGACCACGTCGAACTCGTAAATCGCTTCCATGCCCAGATCTTCAAAGCCGACGACCTTGGCGGTTTTGATGGCCTTGCTCACCAGGTAGGCAGCGCCCCCCACAGCCATCAGGTACGCGCTCTTGTGGTTCTTGATGGACTCAATCGCTACCGGGCCGCGCTCGGCCTTGCCGATCATGGCAATCAGGCCGGTTTGCTCCAGCATCATGTCGGTGAATTTGTCCATGCGGGTGGCCGTGGTTGGCCCGGCGGGGCCCACGGCCTCGCCCTTGACGGGGTCCACAGGGCCGACGTAGTAGATCACGCGGTTGGTGAAGTCCACGGGCAGCTTCTCGCCCTTGGCCAGCATGTCCTGGATGCGCTTGTGCGCGGCATCGCGGCCGGTGAGCATTTTTCCGTTGAGCAACAGTGTGTCGCCCGGTTTCCAACTGGCCACTTCGTCCTTGGTGAGCGTGTCCAGGTTGACCCTTTTGCTCTTGTTGTAGTCAGGGGCCCAGTTCACGTTGGGCCACAGGTCCAGGCTCGGCGGTGTGAGGTGCACAGGGCCCGAGCCGTCAAGCACAAAGTGCGCGTGGCGCGTGGCGGCGCAGTTGGGAATCATGGCCACCGGCTTGCTGGCCGCGTGCGTGGGGTACATCTTGATCTTGATGTCCAGCACGGTGGTGAGACCGCCCAGGCCCTGCGCGCCGATACCCAGGGCGTTCACCTTTTCATACAGCTCCAGCCGCAATGCCTCGACCTTTTCGAGCTTGGCGCCCGACGCAGCCTTGGCCTGCAGTTCGTACATGTTCAGGTCGTCCATCAGACTTTCCTTGGCCATGAGCACGGCCTTTTCTGCCGTACCGCCAATGCCGATACCCAGCATGCCCGGCGGGCACCAGCCTGCGCCCATGGTGGGCACGGTCTTGAGCACCCAGTCCACCACGCTGTCGCTGGGGTTGAGCATGACCATCTTGGACTTGTTCTCCGAACCACCGCCTTTGGCCGCGACGGTGACGTCCACCGTGTTGCCTGGCACGATCTCGGTGAAGATCACCGCGGGAGTGTTGTCCTTGGTGTTCTTGCGGTCAAACTGCGGATCGGCCACCACGCTGGCGCGCAGCGTGTTGTCGGGATGGTTGTAGCCGCGGCGCACGCCCTCGTTGATGGCGTCATCCAGGCTGCCCGTGAAGCCCTCCCAGCGCACGTCCATGCCCACTTTGAGGAACACGTTGACGATGCCTGTGTCCTGGCAGATGGGGCGCTGGCCGGTTGCGCTCATCTTGCTGTTGGTCAGAATCTGCGCGATCGCATCCTTGGCGGCCGGGCTTTGCTCACGCTCGTAAGCGCGTGCCAGGTGGGCAATGTAGTCGGTGGGGTGGTAGTAGCTGATGTACTGCAGGGCAGCAGCAATGGATTCGATCAGGTCGTCCTGGCGGATGAATGTTGTCATGGCTTGTGGGGTCGGGTGCGTCGGTTCTGTCGTGCCTGCCCGTTGTCGCGGCGCTCGGCTGTGTATTGCCCGGTATTTTGACAGAGGCCGCAACCCGGGCCTGACAACTGGCTGCATGCGCCAGGAGCCTGTCGGACT
>JBKCTS010000324.1:0-6831 GCA_046318695.1 Acidovorax sp. | reverse complement strand
AGTTCCTGCGCCAGAACCAGGGGTTCTCCGGCTTCGGCGTGCGTGACCGCAAAGGTCAACTGCTGCTGGGAGACGCCTGGATTCATGAGGCGGTGCCTACCACGCTTGCGCCGGAGTTTCACAGTGTGGAGTTTGGCGGTGTGACCTACCGCGTGGCCGTGCAGATGGGCCGCACAGGAGCCGGCGAGCTGGTGGTGGCGCTGGCCGACGGCTCCGACCCGCGCCAACAGTGGGCGCAGCAACTCCTGACGCGCGTGCTGTTGCCCAACCTGGTGCTGGTGGTAGCGGCAGGTCTGGCCATTCATTGGGCGGTGCGTCGGGCGTTCAAGCCACTGCTGGATCTGGCAGATGCGGTGGAGCACCGCTCGCCCCGGGATCTGAGCCCGATTGATGAAGCATCGTCGCCCAGCGAGGTAAGACCGCTGGTGCACTCGCTCAATCGCCTGTTCGCTTTGGTGAATGCGCAGGCAGAGGGTCAGCGGCGATTTGTGGCAGACGCCGCGCACCAGCTGCGTACGCCGCTCGCGGGCTTGCAGGCCCAGGTTGAAGCCTGGGCGATGATGGCCAAGGCTGCGTCACCCGCGCGCAGCCCGGCAGTGGATGCCCCCGAGGGGCTGACTTCCGAAACCGAGAAGACCCCACCCGGCTCCATCATGCTGCGCGTGGACCAGATCGAGAGGCTGCGCAACGCGACGCGACGGACGTCCCAACTGGCCCACCAGTTGCTTGCCCTGTCCCGGGCGGATGCTCGCAGCCTCGATGCATTGCCTCCTCAGCGTTTAGACCTCAAGGACCTGTGCGAAGCGCTGCTCGAGACGTTCCTGAATGCAGCCACGGAAAATGGCCTTGATCTTGGGCTGGAGGTCGAGCCGGCGCATGTGAACGGACATGGTTGGCTGGTTCGCGAAATGCTGTCCAACTTGGTGGACAACGCCATCAAGTACACGCCGGCTGGTGGTGTCGTGACGATTCGTTGCGGTATGCGCGCGGTCGGCGCCGGGCCTGCCCAGGTGTTCCTGGAAGTGGAGGACGATGGTCCGGGCGTGCCTTTGGCCGAACGTGCCCGCGTGATGCAGCGCTTCTACCGTGTGCCTGGTACGGTGGGGGAGGGAACCGGACTGGGGTTGGCCATTGCCGACGAGATTGCGCAGGTGCATCGCGCAACGCTGACGCTCAGCAGTGGTGCTGGTGATCGCGGACTGCGGATCACGGTCGTCTTTCCTCTCTGACCGCAGCCTGCTCCCGGCGCGTCGCATCGGCGGGTACGGGGGGCTGTGCGAGAATCTTCTGCATACTGGATCAGGGCCTACATGGCCTAACCCGTGACGCCGACGCGTCTCACACCCACAGCATTGCCCGCATGTCCGATACCCTGCCCAGCAATGAATCCGTCCCCGACGCGGATGCGTCCTCGCCTGGACGAGTGTTGGCCGCAGCCCGCAAGCGGCCCAAACCTGGCGAGCGGCGCGAGCAGATCCTGCAGGCGTTGGCGTCGATGCTCGAGCAGCCCGGCGCAGAGCGCATCACCACGGCAGCCCTGGCGGCGCGGCTGTCGGTGAGCGAAGCGGCGCTCTACCGCCACTTTGCGAGCAAGGCCCAGATGTTCGAGGGGCTCATCGATTTCATCGAGCACACCGTCTTCTCGCTGGTCCAGCAAATTGTCGGCCGCGAAGTGCCCGAAGCCACCAAGAACCGGTCGGCCCAGGAGGGTGCCCGCGAGGCTGCGCGCGTAGTGGCTTTGTTGCTTCAGTTTGGCGAGCGCAACCCAGGCATGGTGCGTGTGATGGTCGGCGACGCGCTGGTGCTTGAGCACGAACGCCTGCAGCAGCGCATGAACCAGTTTTTTGACCGCATTGAATCCACGCTGCGCCAGTCCTTGCGGCTGGTCACTGCGCAGTCAGGCACGCCCACCGTGGATGCCCAGGTTGCTGCCAGCGTGCTCACATCGTTTGCCTTGGGCCGCCTGCAGCGCTACACCCGTTCGGGCTTTCGCCGGTTGCCGACGGAACATCTTGAGGCGAGCCTCGCCCTTTTGCTGTAGCAGCGCATCTGGGCCGGTGCGTGCGGCCTCGATGGGGGCAGGCCGCCCGGTGGGGACACCGCAACGCAGCGGTTGGGGGGTGCTCCCTATTTTTTGAATGGGTTTGGGCCGCGACACGAATCTGTTGCAGAATAAAAACGAACGTTCGTTTTATTTGTGCCCATGCCAGCTAGCTCCGATCCAGTCAACCGTATGCCGCGCTCACGCAGCGGGGTCAGCCCCGCTTTGCACAAGGGGCAGCAGACCAAGGCCACCATCGTCGACGCAGCGCTCGGCCTGGCCACCCATATCGGGCTGGAAGGTTTGTCGATTGGCGCTTTGGCCGATGTGACTGGTATGAGCAAGTCGGGTGTGTTTGCCCATTTCGGCTCGCGCGAGGAGCTGCAGATCTCGGTCATCCGCGAGTACCACACGCGCTTTGAACAAGAGGTGTTCTACCCCGCCATGTCTGCCGCGCGCGGTCTGCCGCGCCTGCGCGCGCTGTTTGACAACTGGATGAAGCGCACGTCCATCGAGATTGATTCGGGCTGCATCTACATCAGCGGGGCGGTCGAATTTGACGACCGCACGGGCCCGGTGCGCGACGCGCTGGCCAGTTCGGTCATGACCTGGCATGACGCCATGCGCCGCGCCATCGAGCAGTGCCAGGAGCTTGGCGAAATTCAGGCCGATGTGAACCCCGCTCAGATGCTGTTTGAGATCCACGGCCTCATCCTGGCCCTGCATTACGAAGCGCGTTTCTTGCGAAATGGTGGCTCGCTGGAACGCGCCGTGAACGGTTTCTACAGCATCCTGTCGCGCTATGGCGCGCCTGCGGTGGCCAGCCCCAAGCCCGCCGCTCGCCCCAGGGCGGCGGGGCGTAGCAAAGTTTCAGCCAAAACCACCACGTCCAAGGAGTAACACCATGCCCGCCTACACGCCGCCGCTGCGCGACATGCAATTCGTCATGCACGAAGTGCTCAAGGTCAGCGATGAATTCAAGGCGATGCCCCCCCACGCCGACGTGGATGTGGACACCATCAACGCCGTGATCGAAGAGGCCGGCAAGTTTGCGGCCGAAGTGGCCTTTCCGCTGAACATCAGCGGCGATTCCGAAGGCTGTGTGCTCGATAAGACCACCCACCAAGTCAAGACCCCCTCGGGCTTCAAGGACGCCTACACCAAGTATGTCGAAGGGGGCTGGGCCTCGCTCTCTTGCGACCCTGCTTATGGCGGCCAGGGCCTGCCCTTCGTGCTCAACCAATGCCTGTACGAAATGCTGAATTCGGCCAACCAGGCCTGGACGATGTACCCCGGCCTGTCGCACGGTGCCTACGAGGCCCTGCACGCGCATGGCACCGATGCGCAAAAGGCCCTGTACCTTCCCAAGCTCACCAGTGGCGAGTGGACCGGCACCATGTGCCTGACGGAGCCCCATTGCGGCACCGACCTGGGCCTGATGCGCACCCGCGCCGAGCCCCAGGCTGATGGCACCTACAAGATCACGGGCAACAAAATATTCATCAGCGCCGGTGAGCACGACATGGCCGCCAACATCGTCCATCTGGTGCTGGCACGCCTGCCCGATGCGCCCAAGGGCAGCAAGGGCATCAGTCTGTTTGTGGTGCCCAAATTCCACGTCAACGCCGACGGCTCGCTGGGCGGGCGCAACCCGATCTTGTGCACGGGCCTGGAGCACAAGATGGGCATCCACGGCAACGCCACGGCGCAGATTGCGCTCGACGGTGCCATGGGCACCATGGTGGGCCAGCCCAACAAGGGACTGGCGGCCATGTTCGTGATGATGAACGCCGCCCGCCTGGGGGTGGGCAACCAGTCGCTGGGCCTGACCGAGGTGGCCTACCAGAACGCCCTGGCCTACGCCAAGGACCGCATCCAGTCGCGCAGTCTGTCGGGCACGAAGGCCAAGGACAAAGATGCCGACCCGATCATCGTTCACCCCGACGTGCGCAAGATGCTGCTCACTGCCAAGGCCTATGCCGAAGGGGGCCGTGCGCTGCAGCTGTATTGCACGCTGCTGCTGGACAAGGTGCACAGCCATCCCGACGAAGAGGTACGGAAGGACTCCGATGAACTCGTGGCCCTGCTCACGCCCATCGTCAAGGCCTTCATCACCGACAACGGCCACATCAGCACCAACGCCTGCCTGCAGGTCTTTGGCGGCCATGGCTTCATCAAGGAATGGGGCATGGAGCAGTATGTGCGCGACAACCGCATCAACATGATCTACGAAGGCACCAACACCATCCAGTCGCTGGACCTGCTGGGTCGCAAGGTGCTGGGCAACAACGGCGCCACGCTGAAAAAGCTGGGCAAGCTGATTGGGCAACTGGTGGAACAAGAGGGTGTGAACGAGAAGATGGCCGAGTTCATTAACCCCGTGGCCATGCTGGGCGACCAGATGACCAAGTTCACCACCGAGATTGGCTTTAAGGGCATGCAAAACCCCGACGAAGTGGGCGCTGCCGCCGTGGACTACCTGCGCGTGGCGGGGCATCTGGTGTTCGGCTACCTCTTTGCCCGCATGGCCCAGGTGGCGCTGCGCGAGATTGCCGCTGGCAACACCGACCCGTTCTACGGTGCCAAGCGGCAAACCGCGCGCTTTTACATTGCCAAGCTGGTCCCCGAGACCGCCACGCTCATGCACACGGCCCGTGCTGGCAGCAAGGTGCTGATGGACACCGATTTGGCGCTCGCCTGACGTGGTTGTTGCTGTGACGATTTCAGACTTTTTCGCCGGGGAGCGCACGCTTTGAAGACATTGGTAGCTATGATTTTTATAGTATGGCCAATTCCCACTCTGGCGCAGGTGACCCCGAAAACGGCTGCATCGAGGCCCAGCCCATGACCTCCATCGAAGGCCGCAACAAGCCCGAAGTGCGCGGATCCACCGGGCCAGTTGGCAGCATCCCAGCCCGCGCCAGCGCCCGGTCAGCGCACGCCTTCACATCCATTCATCCACCCCTGGCCAAGGCTTTGACAAGCTCAGCCCGAACCGATTGAACCTGCAAACATCCATGTCCAGATTCCAAGTAAAAAAAGTCGCCGTGCTCGGCGCAGGTGTGATGGGGGCGCAGATTGCAGCGCACCTGGTCAACGTCAAGGTGCCGGTGGTGCTGTTCGACCTGCCAGCGAAGGAAGGCCCCAAGAACGGCATCGTCACCAAGGCCGTCGAGGGCTTGAAGAAGCTCAAGCCCTCACCCCTGGGCGTGGCCGATGACGCGGCTCTGATCCAGCAGGCCAACTACGAAGAGCACATGCACCTGCTGGGCGAATGCGACCTGGTGATCGAGGCCATTGCCGAGCGCATGGACTGGAAGCTGGACCTGTACACCAAGATCGCGCCCCATGTGGCCAAGCACGCCATCCTGGCGTCCAACACCTCGGGCCTGTCGATCACCAAGCTGTCTGAAGTGCTGCCCGAGAGCATCCAGCCGCGCTTTTGCGGCATCCACTTCTTCAACCCGCCGCGCTACATGACGCTGGTGGAGCTGATCAACACGCCCACCACCCAGCCCGAAGTGCTGGACCAGCTCGAAGCCTTTGTGACCAGCGGTCTTGGCAAGGGCGTCGTGCGTGCGCACGACACCCCCAACTTCATCGCCAACCGCGTGGGCATCGCGGGCATGCTGGCCACCATGAAGGAAGTCGACAACTTTGGCCTCACTTTTGATGTGGTGGACGACCTCACAGGCAAGAAACTTGGCCGTGCATCCAGCGGCACTTTCCGCACGGCCGATGTGGTGGGCCTCGATACCATGGCCCACGTCATCAAGACCCTGCAGGACAACCTGAGCCTGGAGACCGACCCGTTCTACGAAAGCTTTGGCACCCCCGCCGTGCTCCAGAAGCTGCTGGAGCTGGGCAACCTGGGCCAAAAAACCAAGGCCGGTTTTTTCAAGAAGGTCGGTCGCGACGTGATGCGTTTTGACCTGGGCAGCGCAGAGTACGTGCCCGCCGGCCAGAAGGCCGACGAGGTGTACGCCCGCATGCTCAAAAAGCCCGCTGCCGAACGTCTGCGCCTGCTGCGCAATGCCGAAGGCGCGCCCGGCCAGTTCCTGTGGGCCATTTTGCGCAACAGCTTCCACTACGCCGCCGTGCATTTGGCCACGGTTGCCGATAACGCCCGCGACGTGGACCAGGCCATGCGCTGGGGCTTTGGCATGAAGCAGGGCCCCTTCGAGCTGTGGCAGGAAGCAGGCTGGCTGGACGTGGCGACGATGATCCAGGAAGACATCGACGCTGGCAAAGCGCTGTGCAAGGCGCCACTGCCCGAGTGGGTGTTCAAGGGCCCTGTGGCAGAGGCTGGTGGCGTGCACACCGCGCAGGGTTCGTGGAGCGCATCGCAAGGCCAGTTCGTGCCGCGCCGCCAATTGCCTGTGTACGAGCGCCAGATCTTTCCTGAAACCTTGCTGGGCGAAACCCAGCTGCCCGACTGGCGCACCGCTGGCACCACCATCGCGGAATCGAAAGCGCTGCGCACCTGGACGCTGGATGGCCAGGTGCTGATCGCCAGCATCAACAACAAGATGCACGCCATCAGCCCCGAGGTGATGGAAGCCCTGACCGAGGCCGTCGACGTGGCCGAGCGCGAATATCAGGCTATGGTGATCTGGTCGGGTGACGCGCCCTTCAGCGTCGGGGCCGACCTGGAAGCCACGATGCCCGCCTTCCTGGTGGGTGGTGCGCCCGTCATCGAAAGCGTGGAGCAAGAGCTGCAAAACCTCATGCTGCGCATCCGCTACGCACAGGTGCAGGTGGTGGCGGCCATCCACGGCATGGCGCTGGGC
>JBKCTS010000323.1:0-3118 GCA_046318695.1 Acidovorax sp. | reverse complement strand
CCTCACGGCCGAGGCCGGTGCGGTGCCCAATGCGCTGCTGCACAACCTCAAGCACAACAAGGTGTTGCACCAGCAAAACCTGTTCGTCACTGTGCACAACCACGAGGTGCCATGGATTGGTCTGGACAAGCGGGTGCAGGTGGACGCGCTGGGGCACGATTGCTGGCAGGTCGCCATCCACTACGGCTTCAAGAACGACCCCGACCTGCCCAGCGCGCTGGAGCTTTTGCGTGGCCGCGGCTGCGATCTCGATGCCATGACGACGAGCTACTTCCTGTCGCGCGACACCGTCATTCCGACCATGGGCGGCGGCATGGCGCCCTGGCGCGAAAAGCTGTTTGCGCAGATGCACCACAACGCCAGCGGGGCGGCAGACTTTCTGCACCTGCCCAGCAATGCCGTGGTCGAGCTGGGCTCAAAGATCGAGATCTGAGCGCCGTGGGGTTTTGAGCAAAATTCACCCATCGAGCGCGCGCAGTCTGGTCGCTAGATGCTATCAAATAAATAGCAGTTGCTTGGTGGAAGGTTTTTGCACAAGCGCGGTTGCGAACCAGCGGTTGCCACTCGCGCGGGTCGCGGGTGCCCTGCCGACGCGCCCGAACGCTGGCCGGTGCGGCCTGCCCGGCGCGCATCATGGGCTGCCAGAATCGAGCCCATGCAGTTTTTCAAAGACCTGAGCGTCTCCACATTCACGGCGGGGTTCGTGGCTGTACTGGTGGGCTTTACCAGTTCGGTGGCCATCGTCTTCCAGGCGGCGCAGGCGTTTGGCGCAACGCCGGCACAGATCACGTCCTGGATATGGGCCCTGGGGCTGGGCATGGGCTTGTGCACCCTGGTCCCTTCGCTCATTTTGCGCAAGCCGGTCATGGTGGCTTGGTCCACGCCCGGCGCCGCCGTGCTGGCGACCGCGGGCCTGGCGGGCGGATTTTCCATGGGTGAGGCGGTGGGGGCCTTCATGGTGAGCGCGGCCCTCATCACGGTGGCAGGCGCCACCGGGTGGTTCGAGCGCATGATGCACAGCATCCCCACCGAAATCGCTGCCGCCCTGCTAGCCGGCGTGCTCGCCCGGTTTGGGGTGCAGGCATTCGCTGCGGCGCAGACGGCGTTGCCGCTCGTACTGACCATGCTGATCGTGTATCTGCTGGCCCGACGGGGTGCGCCCCGCTACGCAGTGGTCATCACGTTGGCGGCGGCTGTGGCCCTGGCTTCCGCACAGGGGAAGATGACGTGGTCCGCCGTGCAACTGGAGCTGGCGATGCCCGTCTTTGTGGCGCCTCAGTTCAGCGTGGCCGCGCTGGTCAGCCTGGCGGTGCCGCTGTTTGTGGTGACCATGGCTTCGCAGAACCTACCGGGCGTGGCGGTAATCCGGGCATCCGGATACGACCTGCCCGTCTCACGTCTGCTGACGTTGACGGGCCTGGCAACGCTGGTTCTGGCGCCGTTTGGTGGCTACGCGCTGAACTTCAGCGCCATCACGGCTGCCATGTGCATGGGGCCGCAGGCGCACCCGGACCCCAACCGTCGCTATACCGCGGCGGCGACCTGTGGGGCGCTGTATGTGGCCATCGGCTTGTTCGGTGCAGTGATCACCGGGCTGCTGACGGCCTTCCCGAAGGAGCTCGTGGTCGCCATTGCGGGCCTGGCGTTGCTTGGGACCATCGCCAGCGGCCTGGCGACCGCGCTGCGTGGCGAGGCCCACCGTGAAGCTGCGCTCATCACCTTTCTTGTCACCTTGAGCGGAGTGACGATAGCAGGCGTTGGATCGGCCTTTTGGGGGGTGGTCGCGGGCAGCTTTGCGCTATTTGTGCAACAGTACCGGTCTTCCAAGGCGGCGCGCGACTAGCCGTGCTTTTTTCATGCCCTGGCCAAAGTTGTATGAACAAGTCTTGGTGTGCTGTCTGGTCCTCTTTTCGTTCAGAACATGAAACTGCTCTTCATTGCCGACCCGCTGCAAAGCTTCAAGATCTACAAGGACACCACCTTTGCCATGATGCGTGAAGCGGCGCGCCGTGGGCACAGCCTGGCGGTGTGTGAACCCCGGCAGGTGATGTGGCAGCGCGGAGGGCGCGTCACAGCGCAGATCACCAGCATGCGCCTCACGGGAGATCCGGTCGCGTGGTACACCGCCGAGGCCCCGGTTCGCCAGGCGCTGGCAGACTTTGACGCAGTGCTCATGCGCAAGGATCCGCCGTTTGACAGCGAGTACTTCTACGCCACCCACCTGCTGGAGCAGGCAGAGCGCGAAGGTGCCCGCGTGTTCAACAAGCCTCGCGCGCTGCGCGACCATCCGGAAAAGCTGGCCATCCTCGAGTTTCCCGAACTCATCGGCCCCACGCTGGTTACGCGGGATGCCGCCGACATCCGCCGGTTTCATGAACACCACCAGGACATCATCCTCAAGCCGCTCGATGGCATGGGCGGCATGGGGATCTTTCGTGTGGGGCCCGACGGGCGCAACCTGGGCAGCATCATCGAAACCCTCAACCGCGAAGGCGCGCAAAGCGTGATGGTGCAGCGCTTTTTGCCTGAGATCGTCGATGGGGACAAGCGAGTCCTCATCATCGCAGGCAAGCCGGTTCCGTATTGTTTGGCGCGCATCCCGCAGGGCAGTGAGGTGCGCGGAAACCTCGCGGCGGGCGGCAAGGGCGTGGCCCGGCCACTGTCAGCCAGGGATGAGGAAATCGGTAACGCGCTCGGCCCCATCCTTCAATCGCGCGGGCTGCTGCTGGCAGGCGTTGATGTCATCGGCGATTGCGTCACGGAAATCAATGTCACCAGCCCCACCTGCTTTCAGGAGATCCATGATCAGACCGGGTGTGATGTCGCCGCATTGTTTGTCGATGCGCTTGAAGCGGCCGTGCGGCGGCAGTAAAGGGGCTTGCAGGAGTGCCCCCGCTTTTCACGCTGCCAAGCTTGGCTACCGATGTCCGCTTCAGTGCAATGTCGCAAGAGCCCAGGCGGTTGTGGGTGATGGTTGGCGCGAGCACGCTGTACGCCGCGGCTCTGGGCGAGCTGGTGCTCAAAAAGTCTGCGCTCGATTGCAGCGGAGTAAAAAACCGGTGTAGAATTTGAGGCTTCGCTCCTGAGAGCTAACGACCTGGTTGGGGCGTGCCGGTGA
>JBKCTS010000322.1:0-14343 GCA_046318695.1 Acidovorax sp. | reverse complement strand
CGGCCTGTATGGCTGATAAGCTATGTTTTATATAGCAATTCATGCCGTTGAGGCTGCATTACGCAGGATTGTCGATGTCGATGAATTCGTGGTCCAAGCCCAACTGGGCTGCCACATGCGCGGCCACCGCAGGCGCTCCATAGCGCTCGGTGGCATGGTGCCCGGCGGCAATGAAGCTCACCCCCATCTCGCGCGCCAGATGCGCCTGGGGCTCTGAAATTTCACCCGTAATGAAGGCATCGGCGCCTGCGGCGATGGCCGACTCGAAATAGCCTTGCGCCCCACCCGTACACCACGCCACGCGCCGCACGGGCCGCGCCGCGCCGCCCTCTGGCTGCACCAGTGTCACCGTGCGGCGCAAGGCGTGCGCGACATGGTCAGCCAAGGCCTGGCCGCTTTGGAAAGAAGCCGGGCCGCTGAAGCCCAGGTTCTGTTCGCCAAAACGCGCGTCGGCAACGAGCCCCAACACGCGACCAAGCTGCGCGTTATTGCCAAGCTCTGAGTGGGCATCCAGGGGCAAGTGGTAGGCAAAGAGGTTGATATCGTGCGCCAGCAGCCGGGCCAGGCGCTCCTTCATCCAGCCGGTGACGCGTCCGTCCTGCCCCCGCCAGAACAAACCGTGGTGCACAAAAATCGCGTCGGCGCTGGACGCGATCGCGGCATCGATCAGCGCCCTGCTGGCCGTCACGCCGCTCACGATGCGGGCGATGTGCGGTTTTCCCTCCACCTGCAGGCCGTTGGGCCCGTAGTCCTTGAAAAGCTGGGGTTGAAGCAGGGCGTCAAAGGCCTGCAGCAGTGCCTGGCGGCCGACGGTGCTATGTGCGTGAACAGTGCTCATGCCCGTATTGTGAACACCCTTAAAGCCCCTGGGTGCTGGCATGGCCCTTTACCCGTGCACCTGTTCGGCCGCGCCGGGGCACAAGGCAACAAGGCGCCCGAAAGGGCGCCTTGTTGTGCAGATCAACCCGGCAGGCGCGGGTAGCGCGCTGGATAACTACTTGTACAGCAACTCGGGCAGCCACAAGCCGATGGCAGGGAACATATACAGCAGGAAGATTGCCAGCACCTGGATCCCCATGAACGGCAGCATGCCCGCGAAGATCTGGTTGAGCGTGACATGCTTGGGCGCCACGCCCTTCAAGTAGAACGCGCTCATAGCCACCGGCGGGCTCAGGAAAGCCGTTTGCAGGTTCAGCGCCACGAGCAGGCCGAAGAACAGCGGGTCGACGCCGAAGTTGTCCAGCAGCGGGATGAAGATGATCACCTGCGACAGCAATAGGAACTGGGTCTTGGTAAGGTTCATGCTCAGGACCCACTGCTCCACCAGTTCCTGCCCGCCCAGCAGCGCAAACGCCGCAGAGAAGATGGCAGAACCCACGAACAGCCAGCACACCATGGCACTGGTCTTGGCCGTCAGGAACACAGATTCCTTGACCACACCAAAGGTGAGTTGCCGGTATGCCGCCGCAAGCACGAAGCCACCAAACGCGCCGACAGCCGCCGCTTCGGTGGGCGTGGCCAGACCGAACACGATGGAGCCCAGCACCGAGAGGATCAGCACCAGCAGGGGGAAGAAGCTCGACAACAGCATCTTGAATACTTCAAGCCGCGCGTAGCTCAGGATGGCATAGAACGCGACCAGCGCCAGAGCCCCGACGCCCAGGCCAATCCAGAATCCAGTGGGTGCTGGCTTGGTACCTTCCCCGGCAGCGGCGGGGGCTGCCGCTGCTGGCGGCTCGGACACAGCGCCCGGCGCTTGGGCAGCAGCAGCCGGTTCAGCGCCGGGGGGCTCAGCCACCGCATCGGCACTGGGGGGCTCAGCCAGCCCGGAGCCCTCGGGCTCTGAAAGGCCACCTGAAGACGAGGAGGCGCCTTCGTTCGAGCCCGTCCCCATGGCCTGGAGTTCGGTATAGCTCTCTTCAACCACGACCCGGGTTGCACTCTGGTAGCTGGCCACGGCAACGATGGCAAAGAGGATCGCCGGAATCAGTGCAATGCCGAGCTGGCTCAGCAGATAGCGGGTGGAAACCGCCTGATTACGCTTGCCCTTGAGGGTGCTCACCAGGCTTCCAAGCACCCAGCCATCCGATGTGGCGCCGATGGCCTTGAGCCCGGCTGGCAGGGGCACCACCCGCTGCTCAGCTGTCAGGGGCGGGGCCCAGTCAGGCTTGAGTTTGGCCATGATGATCACATACACGATGTACAGGCCCGCCAGCATGATCCCGGGAAAGAACGCCCCGGCATACAGCTGCACCACCGACACCCCTGCGGTGGCGCCATAAACGATAAGCAACACCGAAGGTGGGATCAATATGCCCAGGCAGCCGCCCGCGGTGATCGTTCCGGCCGACAGTCGCACGTCATAGCCGGCACGCAGCATCTGCGGCAGCGCCAGCAGACCCATGAGCGTGACCACAGCGCCCACGATGCCAGTGGCCGTGGCGAACACGGCGCAGGTGACCAGCGTGGCCACGGCCAGGGAGCCCGGCACGCGCGCCAGCGCCAAATGCAGGCTGTGAAACAGTTTTTCGATGAGGTTGGCGCGTTCGACGAGGTACCCCATGAACACGAACAGCGGAATCGAGATCAGGACGTCGTTGCCCATCACCGAGAAGGCGCGCTGCACCATCAGGTCCAGCGTCTGCTTGAGCGCACCGGCCGCCGTCTGGTCGCCCGAGTGGTACGCAAAAAACGCGAACAGCATCCCCATGCCCATCAGCGTGAATGCCGTGGGAAAGCCCAGCATGATGGCAACCACCACCAGCGACAGCATCAACAGCCCATAGTGACCGTTGGTCATCTTTTCCACACTGAAAACCATGGCAAGGGCGGCGAGGATGATCACCGCCATCAGCGTGAAACCAAAATAAAGTTCTTTGCGGATCTTCATGAACGACCACCTTTTTGCACCACCAAGTCGTCCAGTGCCTCGATATCGGAATCCTTGACCTTCACCATCTGCTTGAGTTTGTCGACATCAACTTCCTCGACATCACCTTCGCGCTTGGGCCACTCGCCCGTGCGGATGCAGATCACACAACGGATGATTTCCACAATGCCCTGCAGCAGCAGAAAGGCCCCGGCCAGCGGCACGACAAATTTGAAGGGGTAGACGGGCAGCGGATCGGCATTGAAAGTCTGCTCCCGAATGGCTAATGAGTCCTGGAAGAAGAACCAGCCAGCATAGGTGAGGGCAATGATCCCCGGCAGGAAAAACAATATGTAGAGCACCAGGTCGATCCACGCCTGTGTGCGCGGCTCGAAGAACCCATACAGCACGTCGCCGCGCACATGGCCGCTCTTGGCCAGCGTATAGGCCCCGGCGGTCATGAACAGCAGGCCGTACATCATGATCTGGGCGTCCAGCACCCAGGCGTGAGGCTTATTAAGAACATACCTGGAGAAAACTTCCCAGGTAATCAGAAACGTGAGCCCCACCACGCTCCAGGAGCAGGCTTTGCCAAACCAGGTCGATAGCCGGTCCACAGTGAGTAATAGTTTTTGCATGGCGTACCAATCTCGGGACAGAAACCAAAGGGCGCCCGCGAGGCCATTGCCTGTGGGCGCCCTTGCATCGCTACAGCAGGTCAGGCCTTCTTGGCCCCCTTACCGAAGTAGTGGTTGTAGGCCATCTTGAAGTCGACCAGATAGTCGCCTTGCCACTGACCGGCACGCTGCGCGAAGGCCTTTTGCGATTCCAGGATCTTCTTGAACAAGGGGTTTTCGTCGCCCTTCTTGGCGATGATCTTGTCCCAAGCGGCTAGTTGTGCGCGCAGGATGGCATCCGGCGTCTTGTAGAACTTGACGCCCTGTTTCTTGAGCTCTTCGTAATCCTTGGAATTGCGCTCGATGGCCTTCCAGCTCATGTCGGCACTTGCTGCCTGCACTGCATAGTCAATAATGGCCTTGAGTTCGGCGGGCAGCGCATTGAGCTTGGTCTTGTTGAACAGGACTTCAAACTGCTCGCCCGACTGGTGGAAACTCTGCAGCATGCAGTTCTTGACCACATCCGGGAAGCCCAGAACGCGGTCGGACGAAGCGTTGTTGAACTCCGCACCATCAATCAGTCCGCGGTCCAGCGCGGGCACGATCTCGCCGCCGGGCAGCGGATTCACTGCAGCGCCCATCTCGGTGTACATGTCCACTGCCAAGCCCACCGTGCGGAACTTCACGCCCTTCAAGTCCTCGACTTTGGCGATGGGCTTTTTGAACCAGCCAAAAGGCTGGGAAGGCATGGGCCCGTACAGATAAGACACCACGTCGAGGTTCAGGGTCTGGTAGATCTCTTCCAGCAATGCCTTGCCACCGCCGTAGTTGTGCCAGGCCAGCACCATGTTGGGATCCATGCCAAAGGCTGGGCCGGAGCCCCACAGCGCCAGGGCCGAGTTCTTGCCATAGTGGTATGCCACCACGCCATGTCCACCGTCCAGCGTACCCTTGCCAACGGCTTCCAGCAGCTGGAAGGCCGGCACTACGGCACCCGCTGGCAACACTTCGATCTTGAGGCGCCCGCTGGCCATGTCGTTCACCTTCTTGGCGAAATCCTGGGCGTACTCGTGGAAGATATCCTTAGCAGGCCAGGTACTCTGAAAGCGCAAACTTGTGGTGGTCTGCGCCGTAGCGATCATCGGTGCGCTCATCGCGCCCGCTGCAACTGCGGCGCCCTTGAGCAGGCCGCGACGTTGAGGGGTGTGGGATTGGGTCATGGTCTTTGTCTCCGGTGGGGGTTGGAATAATCTGCTGCGTCGCCATTGTCGGTATCGTCCGCGTAAGCCCAACAGGGTTTACACCATGCCAGGGATGACGAAATTAGTAACAAGAGTCAAAAAAATTTCACCTCGCGGCAGGCTGCCTCGCAAGCCAGGCCCGGCGCGGGCTGCGCCCACATGGGACGCCAGTGTTCAGCGACAATCGCCATTGAATATCCATTCGGCGAGTTGGCCTTGATTGCAGTTTTGATCGATCAACAAAACCATGAAGCGCATGTGGCTCCTCTTTTCGCAGGCCGTGACCGTGCTGGTCGCGGCCTATTTCGTCGTGGCAACCTTGCAGCCCAGTTGGCTGGGCAAAGCCAGCACCCGCTCGGGCGCCGGCATTTCGCTTCTGGAGGCACCCGCCACGCCAGCGGCCCAACCTGTGGCTGGCAGCTTCAGCGTAGCGGCCCGCAAGGCAGCGCCTGCTGTGGTCAGCATCAACACCAGCAAGGCAGTGCGCCATCCGCGCAGCAACGACCCCTGGTTCCAGTTCTTCTTTGGTGACCAAGGAAGTCAGGCACAGGCGGGCCTGGGCAGCGGCGTCATCATCAGCCCCGATGGCTATATCCTGACCAACAATCATGTGGTCGAGGGCGCAGATGAGATCGAGGTCACCCTCAACGACAGGCGCCGGGCCCGTGCCAAGGTTATCGGGACCGACCCCGACACCGACCTGGCGATCCTGCGCATCGAGCTCGACAAGCTGCCCGTGATCGTGCTGGGCAATTCAGACACCCTGGCCGTGGGCGACCAGGTGCTGGCCATCGGCAACCCGTTCGGCGTGGGGCAGACCGTGACCAGCGGCATCGTGAGCGCGCTGGGCCGCACGCAACTGGGCATCAATACGTTCGAAAACTTCATCCAGACCGACGCGGCCATCAACCCGGGCAACTCCGGCGGCGCGCTGGTGGACGTCAACGGAAACCTGATGGGCATCAACACAGCCATTTACTCGCGCTCGGGCGGCAGCATGGGTATCGGCTTTGCCATCCCGGTCTCCACCGCCCGAATGGTGCTCGATGGCATCGTCAGGGACGGCCAGGTGACACGCGGCTGGATCGGCGTGGAGCCCAACGAACTCTCGCCAGAGTTGGCCGAAACCTTCGGCGTCAAGGCCACCGAAGGCGTCATCATCACCGGCGTGCTACAGGACGGCCCCGCAGCGCAAGCGGGCGTGCGCCCTGGCGATGTGATCGTGCGCGTAGCGGGCAAGCAGGTGGAGCATGTGTCGGAGTTGCTCACCGCTGTGGCAGCCCTGAAGCCCGGAGAATCATCGCCGTTTGTCGTACAACGCGGCGACAAGCTCGTGGAGCTGAACATCAAACCCGGCGTGCGCCCGCGGCCGCAACGCCACGTACGGCGCTAGCCCGCATATTTCACCAGGTCGCTGGCCTATGTGACGCGACACTGCATGAATACTCACTTTCCTGGCTTTTAGTGCCAAATCCAATTTGGATCGAGCGCGTCCCTGGTGAAATATGCGGGCTAGCCCGGGCATCAGGAGGGTGTGGCCGTTTCCTGCACATCCTCGGGCGCTTTGGTGTGCTTGATGAAGAACTGGGCCGCCCAAATACCAACTTGGTAGAGCACGCACATCGGTATGGCGAGCGACAGCTGCGAGACCACATCCGGAGGCGTCACGATGGCCGCGATGACAAAAGCAATGACGATGAAATAGCCGCGGAAGTCCCTGAGCTTTTCGATCGACACCACGCCCATGCGCGCCAGAACCACCACCGCAATCGGCACCTCAAACGCCAGGCCAAACGCCAAAAACATGGACAGCACGAAGCTCAGGTAGGCCTCGATATCAGGCGCGGCGGTGATGCTCTTGGGCGCGAAGCTCTGGATGAACGCAAACACCTGGCCAAACACCAGGTAGTAGCAGAAAGCCACGCCTATGTAGAACAGCAGGGTGCTGGAGATCACCAGCGGCAGCACCAGCTTCTTTTCGTGTGAATACAGCCCCGGCGCCACAAAAGCCCAAACCTGCCACAGCACAAAAGGCAGCGCCAGCAGAAATGCGGACATCAGCAGGATTTTGAGCGGCACCATGAAGGGCGAAATGACCGAAGTGGCGATCAGCGTCGCGCCCTTGGGCAAGTGGGCCACCAACGGGGCAGCGAGAAAGTCGTACAACGCGCCCGGCCCAGGGAAGAAAAACAGGATGGCGGCAGCCACACCGATGGCAATGAACGCCTTGACCATACGGTCGCGCAGTTCTACCAGGTGCTGCACAAACGGCTGCTCGGTACCGGCCAGCTCGTCTTCTTTGGATGGGGTGTCGGACATGGAAAAGCTTGGTAGGCGTCAGGACCACCGCCCGCCGATCGCGCAGCGCATGGACATGGCGCAGCTTATGCTGCGCGGTGGGACGGTGTTCACTTGAATTGTTGCGGGCGGTAGCGGGCCACGCGGGCCGCCCCAGACTGCGCCTTGGTGCGCACACCGCTGCGTGCCTTGTACCACTGCGGCGTGGCCCCGCGCTTGAGTCGCCAGTTTTTGCCGGGGTGCCGGTAAGCGGGCACCACCGCTGGCGGCTCCTGCAGCGGTGTGCTGGCCAGGTCAGTCGCCTCGGCCAAGTCACGCTCGAACTCGCTCGCAGTGGTCTGCACAGACTGCTGCACGTCCCGCGCGGCGTTCTCCACCGACTCCTTCATCTTCTTGAGCTCATCGAGCTCCATGGACCGGTTGACCTCGGCCTTCACGTCGGAGACATAGCGCTGCGCTTTACCCAGCAGCGTCCCCACGGTGCGGGCCACCCGCGGCAGCTTCTCCGGACCGATGACGATCAGCGCCACAGCGCCGATCAGCGCCATCTTGGACAGGCCGATATCAATCATGGATCAACCCGGCGCTGCAAGGAATGCGCGCAAAAGCAGTGGCCGCGGTCGGCGCACGCCGGTCAGCTTTTCTGCTTGGCTTCGACATCGATGGTGGTCTTGTCGGCAGCGGTGCTGTTGGCCACCTGCGTGGGGGCTGGCGTGGCAGGCGGGGCGTCGGCCGACCCGTCTTTCATGCCGTCTTTGAAGCCCTTGACGGCGCCGCCGAGATCAGAGCCCATGTTCTTGAGCTTTTTGGTGCCGAAGACCATGACGACGATCAGCAGCACGATCAGCCAGTGCCAGATGGAAAAGGAACCCATGGAATATCTCCTGATGAATGACGGTCATTTTAGACGGGGCTGGGAAGATGTTCCGTAACCGGGCCACAGATGCACCAGCCAACGCGGGCTGCGCGTCAGTCTTGGTCAGCCTTTGAGCCAGGGACGGGGCCCGCCCATCACGTGAATATGCAGATGATGGATTTCCTGCCCGCCTTCAAGTCCCGTGTTTACCACGACCCGAAAGCCACCTTCAGGGTATGGATTGCAGCCTTGCTCCAGCGCCAGCCGCGGCGCCAGCGACATCATGCGCCCGAGCACGCCAGCGTGTGCGTCGGTAACCTGTGCCATCGAAGGGATATGCTGCTTGGGAACCATGAGGAAATGCACCGGCGCCCAGGGATGGATGTCGTGGAAGGCGAATATTTCTTCGTCTTCATAGACCTTCCGCGAAGGAATCTGGCCCGTGATGATTTTGCAGAAAAGGCAGTTCGGATCGTGCATGAAATGATCAGGACAAGGTTGAACACCCACCGCGCGGATGCGGCATCTCAGCCATCAGGCATCCACCGCCCGGCTCTGGTTCATGGCCACCATACCGCGAACGATGCGGTAGAGGAACCACAGCGAGATCAGCCCCCAGGCGATCCAGCCCGGCACGAGGATCAACAGCCACAGGGGCGAAGTGACCACATACAGCACACCCGCCCAGATCACCGAGCGGATGCGCCAGGAGAAGTGGCTGGCCTGCCAGGTGCCCTCGGCGTCGCTCTTCTTGACCAGATCAAGCACCAGCGCCACCAGCAGCAGCGCCGCGCCGGGCTGCGCGCCGGGGATGACGGCACCCACCGCCACGATCAAGTGCAGCAGGTAGCTGATCCAGCCGACGGTCTGGAGCCCCTGGGCCTTGCGGTCGTTGGCGTTCACGTCCGTGAGGTCGTTCATGGAGCCATGCCCTCGCTGGCTGAGCGGGCAACGGCCTTGCGCAGGGCTTTTTCCTCGATGCCGCTGGTGCCCTCGCGGCGTTCCAGTTCGGCCACCACATCGGCGGGCGACAACCCGTAATGGGCCAGCGCCACCATCGAATGGAACCACAGGTCGGCGACCTCATAAACGAGCTTGGAGGCGTCGGCCCCATGGTCCACATCCTTGGCCGCCATCACGACCTCGGTCGCCTCCTCGCCGATCTTCTTGAGGAAGGCGTCGGGCCCCTTGTGCAGCAGGCGCGAGACATAGCTCGTGTCCGGGTCGCCGCCGTTGGCCGGTTTGCGGCTTTCGATGACGGCAGCAAGGCGGGCAAGGGAATCGTTGGAACTCATGCGCTTTACTTGTAGATGGATTCAGGGTCTTTCAAGACCGGATCGACGCTGCGCCAGGCACCCTCCTTGAGGACGCTGAAGAAGCAGCTATGGCGACCGGTGTGGCAGGCGATGCCTGGTTCATGGCCGAGCTGCGTCACCTTGAGCAGCACCACGTCGTTGTCGCAGTCCAGGCGGATCTCATGCACGGTCTGCACATGGCCCGACTCCTCGCCCTTGAACCAAAGCTTCTTG
Organism: Acidovorax sp.; assembly: GCA_046318695.1. Taxonomy (GTDB): domain Bacteria; phylum Pseudomonadota; class Gammaproteobacteria; order Burkholderiales; family Burkholderiaceae_C; genus Acidovorax. The sequence continues at coordinate 4,933 of JBKCTS010000322.1, read as the reverse complement.
CGCGAGCGGCTGAAGTAAACCGCACGCCCCAGTTCCGCCGTCTTCTCCAGGGCTTCGCGGTTCATCCACGCAAACATCAGCACGTCGCCGCTACCCTGTTCCTGGGCAATGACGGGCACAAGGCCCTGAGCATCCCACTTCACTTCGTTGAGCCAGTTCATGCCTGGGATTGTCGGCGATTTGCGGCAGTGTTCTCGTGTCGCGGGGTGCGCCGACACCGCATACCAGCGTGGCGCGCTTGATCTAACCATCAAACAAGTGGGTTACGCTTGATTTGATTGGCCTGAGAGCTATTATTTTCATAGCAATACCCCCTGCTTGCCAGCGTACCGGCAACCCTCAAAGCCGGACCGGTATGCCACGCGCCGCCATGTGCTGCTTGGTCTGGGCCACCGTGAACTCCCCATAGTGGAAGATGCTGGCCGCCAGCACCGCGTCGGCACCGCCGAGCTGGATGCCGTCAGCAAGGTGGTCCAGCGTGCCAACGCCGCCCGATGCGATCACGGGAACGTTCACGGCATCGGTCACGGCGCGCGTCAACGCCAGGTCGAAGCCCGATTTGGTGCCGTCCCGGTCCATGCTGGTCAACAGGATCTCGCCTGCGCCGCGCCGCGCCATCTCCGTGGCCCACGCCACGGCATCCAGGCCCGTGTTCTTGCGACCACCATGGCTGTACACATCCCAACCGGCCCCCACAGGGCGACCATCCGGGCCCGCTCGCAGGGTGTCTTCCGCGCTGCGGCGTTTGGCATCGATAGCGACCACTATGCACTGCGCGCCATAGCGGTCCGATGCCGCGTTGATGACCCCGGGGTTGGCGATGGCTGCCGAGTTGAAACTCGTCTTGTCGGCCCCCGCGTTGAGCAGGCGGCGCACATCCTCGACGGTGCGAACGCCGCCACCCACCGTCAGGGGAATGAACACCTGGCTGGCCACGGCCTCGATGATGTGCAGGATCAGATCGCGGCCGTCGCTGGTGGCCGTGATGTCCAGGAATGTCAGCTCGTCGGCGCCCTGCGCGTTGTAGCGCGCCGCGATTTCGACCGGATCACCGGCATCACGGAGTTCAACGAAGTTGACGCCCTTGACGACGCGACCTCCGGTGACGTCAAGGCAGGGAATGATGCGTTTGGCAAGCATGGCACATGAAGGTATGAGGGGGCTTGGAAAACTGCTTGAGGCGAGCCTGGCGGCCTGCCGCAGCGGCTGCGGCTTAGAGGCCGCATTGGTATGCATTGTCCCACTGCGGCGGGGGCGGCTGCGGCGGGGGATCAGTCCTGCAGTGTCGCAGCGGTACCGCTTTGCCAGCGCCAGGCGTCTTCGCACATCCGATCGATACCGTGGCGGGCCCGCCAGCCCAGCAGCTTTTCAGCCAGGGCCGGGTCGGCCCAGTACTGCGCCACATCGCCAGCGCGGCGCGGCACCACGTCGTACGGTATCGGGCGCCCGCTGGCACGCTCGAAGGCGTGCACCATCTCCAGCACCGACGCAGGCTTTCCAGTACCCAGGTTGACGGTCAGCAAACCCGTGTGGCTGCGCAGGTAACGCAGCGCCGCCACATGGCCGTCTGCCAGGTCACACACGTGGATGTAGTCGCGCACGCCCGTTCCGTCGGGCGTCGGGTAGTCGCCACCGAACACGCTCAGGCGCTCGCGCACGCCAGCCGCCACCTGCGCCACGTAGGGCAGGAGGTTGTTGGGCACATCGCGCGGGTCTTCGCCGATCAGACCGCTCTCGTGCGCGCCGACCGGGTTGAAATAGCGCAGGCGGGCGATACGCCATGCGCCGGGTTCTGCGGCATCGATATCGGCCAGCACCTGCTCGATCATCAACTTGCTGACGCCATACGGGTTTTGGGCCGACAGCGGAAAGCCCTCCCGGACAGGGACCGAAGCCGGTTCGCCATACACCGTGGCCGACGACGAAAAAACCATCGTGCGCACCGCGCACCGCTGCATGGCGCGCAACAGGCTGACCGTGCCCGCCACGTTGTTGTCGTAGTAGCGAAGGGGGTCGCGCACCGACTCGCCCACCGCCTTGAGCGCCGCGAAATGGATCACCGCATCCACCGCGTACTGTTGCAACACGCTGGCGATCAACCCCGCGTCGCGCACATCGCCTTCGACACACGCCACCGGCGCGCCAGTGATTTGCGCCACACGGTCCAGGACCGACCGCCGGCTGTTGCAAAAGTTATCGAGAACCACAAAGGGCATTTGCGCAGCGGCAAGGGCCACGCAGGTGTGCGATCCGATGAAGCCCGCGCCGCCGGTTACCAAAATCACTGCAACACCTTCCGCAAGATTGCACACGCAGGCCTGCGCTGCGCCTGTCGATCTGCACGGCGCCCCTGGGCAATCTGGCCGGGCGGCATTGCAGTGCGCACGGCACGCATCGTCAACACTGGCGCAGCCTCACACGCCAGCCAGCCGGGCAGGCGGGGGCATGGACGCGCGCTGGGAAGCACAATAGAGGCAATAGAGGCAAAAGAGGCGTCTGGGCTGGCGTCATGGGTCCGCGAGATCGTCCGCAGGCGACAGCGGCTGGCGGCTTCGGGGGTCAGGCCTTGTCCACGAGTTCGTCGGCGCGGGCCTGTGCTGCCGCAAAGTCGAGGTCGCCGCTGTAGATGGCGCGACCGCAGATCACACCCTCAACGCCCTCGGATTCAACGGCGCACAGCTGCTCGATGTCGGCCATGTTCGACAGGCCTCCCGAGGCAATGACAGGAATGGTGAGCGCCTGGGCCAGCTTGACCGTCGCATCGATGTTGATGCCCGAGAGCATGCCGTCGCGGCCGATGTCGGTGTAGATGATGGATTCAACGCCCCAGTCTTGGAACTTCTTGGCCAGGTCCACCACTTCGTGGCCGGTAAGTTTGCTCCAGCCGTCGGTGGCCACCTTGCCGTCCTTGGCATCCAGGCCGACGATGATGTGGCCGCCGAAGGCACTGCACGCGTCTTTGAGGAACCCCGGGTTCTTGACCGCTGCCGTGCCGATGATCACGTAGCGCAGACCGCCGTCGATGTACTTTTCGATGGTGTCCAGGTCTCGGATGCCACCGCCGAGCTGCACCGGAATGTCGTCTCCCACTTCCCTCAGGATGGACTTGATGGCGCTGTAGTTCTTGGGCACACCCGCGAAGGCACCGTTCAGATCCACCAGGTGCAGGCGGCGCGCACCCGCATCCAGCCACTTGCGTGCCATGGCGGCCGGGTCTTCACCAAACGTGGTGGATTGGTCCATATCGCCCTGCTTGAGGCGAACGCAGTGACCGTCCTTGAGGTCGATGGCGGGAATGAGCAGCATGGTGGTGAAGTTCGGGGGAAAAGGGCGAGTTAAGGCTCGGCCCGAACGGGGTTGGGTAAACGGTCTCAGGGATTCCAGTGCAGAAAGTTGCGGTACAGGGCCAGACCATGCTCCGCGCTTTTCTCCGGGTGAAACTGTGTCGCGAAAATATTATCGCGTGCAATCGCCGAAGCGAACAGGCCGCCGTAGTCCGTCTGGCCCGCGCAGTGGGCGGCCTCTTGGGGCAGCGCATAAAAGCTGTGCACGAAATAGAAATAGCTGTTGTTGGGCACACCCGCCCACACCGGGTGCACACGGCCACCGTGCGGCACCTGGCTGACCTGATTCCAGCCCATCTGCGGCACCTTGAAGCGGCTGCCGTCGGGCTGGGTCTTGCCGGCCAGGTCGAACTTGAGCACCTGGCCATGAATCAGACCCAGGCCCGGCGTGCCGCCGCTCGGGCCCTCGGCACTGTGGTCGAGCAGCATCTGCATGCCCACACACACGCCAAACATCGGCTTGGCCGCGGCGGCCTCCAGCACGGACTCCTTCAGCCCCGATTCGGCCAACTCCCGCATGCAGTCGGGCATGGCGCCCTGCCCCGGCAGCACGATGCGCGCGGCGGCCCGCACATCCTCAGGACGCGAGGTGACGACCACCGTCCAGCCGGTGCCTTGCGCAGCGTGTTCCACGGCCTGCGACACCGAGCGGAGGTTGCCCATGCCGTAGTCCACCACGGCAACGGTTTTTGCTTCTAGTTTCATAGCTACCAGCGCTTATCAATCAAGCGTAAGCGCCCGATTGGACACCAACATCACAGGGAACCCTTGGTCGAGGGCACGACACCGGCCGAGCGCGGGTCGCGCTCCAGCGCCGCTCGCATCGTGCGCCCAAACGCCTTGAAGATGGTCTCGCACTGGTGATGGGCGTTGACCCCCTTGAGGTTGTCGATGTGCAGCGTGACGCCCGCATGGTTCACAAAGCCCTGAAAGAACTCGTAGACCAGTTGCGTGTCGAGCTGTCCGATGCTGCCGGACGAGAACGTCACGTCCATGTGCAGGCCGGGCCGGCCCGAGAAATCGACCACCACGCGCGAGAGCGCTTCATCCAGGGGCACATAGGCGTGGCCGTAGCGGCGGATGCCCTTTTTGTCGCCCACTGCACGCGCAAACGCCTGGCCCAGGGTGATGCCCACATCTTCCACCGTGTGGTGGCCGTCGATGTGCAGGTCGCCTTCGCAATCAATGTCCAGGTCGATCAGCCCGTGGCGGGCGATCTGGTCGAGCATGTGGTCAAAAAAACCGATGCCGGTTTGCAGCTTGGCCTGGCCGGTGCCGTCCAGGTTGATGCGAACGCGGATGCGCGTTTCAGCGGTGTTGCGGCTGACTTCGGCGAGGCGGTCGGCCATGGGGTCGGCCGATGGGGCGGAGGGAACGAGTGCGGAGGACGTCATAGGGAAGCTTGGAGTGCGGCCAGCATCTGTGCGTTGTCTTGGGCATTGCCTACCGTCAGGCGCAGGCAGTTGGCCAGCAAAGGGTGCATTGTAGAAACGTTCTTGACGAGCACCTTGCGGTTTTTCATGCCGTTGTAAGCCTTGGCGGAATCTGCCACACGGATCAGCACCATGTTGGCCTCGCTGTCCCAGCAT
>JBKCTS010000321.1:0-5250 GCA_046318695.1 Acidovorax sp. | reverse complement strand
CCGAAACCGCAGCACGCTCTGCGGCCCAGGCCGAAGCCCGTGAAAAGGCTGCGGCCGAGTCCAAGGCGCGTTCTGAAGAAGAGTCTGCACGCGCTGCCGATCTTGATGCACGCCGCCGCAAAGCCGAGGCGGAAGCTGCTGCGATCCGCTCGATGATGTCTGCGCCCAAGAAGGTGGTCATGGTCGCCAAAAAGCCCGAGGAGGCCAAGCCGGAGGCCAAGCCAGGTGCGGTCGGCGACGGCAAAAAGGGCACGCTGCACAAGCCTGCCGTTGGCACGGGGGTGGCGCGCGCAGCCGCCACGGTGGCGGCCGGTGCGGCCGCACCGGGTGCAGGCAAGGAAGTCAAGTCAGCCAAGCTGTCCTCCAGCTGGGCCAACGAGACGGCCAAAAAGAAAGAAATCAAGACCCGCGGAGACAGCAGTGGCGGTGTGGGTCGCAACAACTGGCGTGGCGGGCCGCGTGGCCGCCGCGGTGACAACCGCGACCAGCGCGACGACCACCAGCAGTCGGCACCGGCCGAGGCTCGCATCATTGAAGTGCATGTTCCCGAGACCATCACGGTGGCCGAACTCGCGCACAAGATGTCGATCAAGGCCAACGAGGTCATCAAGGCCCTTATGAAGATGGGCCAGATGGTCACCATCAACCAGCCGCTGGACCAGGACACCGCCATGATCGTCGTGGAAGAACTCGGTCACAAGGCCGTGGTGGCCGCGCTGGATGATCCGGAAGCCTTCACCGACGACGAATCGGCCCAGCAAAGCGCCGAGCTTCTGCCACGCGCCCCAGTGGTTACGGTCATGGGCCACGTGGACCATGGCAAGACCTCGCTGCTTGACTACATCCGCCGCTCCAAGGTGGCTGCAGGCGAGGCCGGTGGCATCACGCAGCACATTGGTGCCTACCATGTGGAAACGCCACGCGGCATGGTGTCGTTCCTTGACACCCCCGGTCACGAGGCCTTCACGGCCATGCGTGCCCGCGGTGCCCAGGCCACCGACATCGTCATCCTGGTGGTGGCCGCAGACGACGGCGTCATGCCCCAGACCCGAGAGGCCATCAAGCACGCCAAGGCGGCTGGTGTGCCTATCGTGGTGGCCATCACCAAGGCAGACAAGCCCGATGCCAATCCCGACCGCGTCAAGCAGGAACTGGTGGTGGAAGAGGTGGTGCCAGAAGAGTACGGTGGCGATTCGCCGTTCGTGCCGGTGTCCTCCAAGACCGGCATGGGCATCGACACGCTGCTCGAGCAGGTGCTGTTGCAGGCCGAAGTGCTGGAACTGAAGGCGCCGGTCGATTCGTTGGCCAAGGGCCTGGTGATCGAAGCCCAGCTGGACAAGGGCCGCGGCCCGGTGGCGACCGTGCTGGTGCAGTCCGGCACGCTCAAGGTGGGTGATGTGGTGCTGGCAGGCCAGACCTTCGGCCGCGTGCGGGCCATGCTGGACGAAAACGGCAAAGTCGCCAAGACGGCTGGCCCGTCGATTCCGGTGGAAATCCAGGGGCTGACCGAGGTGCCGCAGGCTGGCGACGAGTTCATGGTGCTCTTGGACGAGCGCCGTGCCCGCGAAATCGCCACGTACCGCGCAGGCAAGTTCCGCAACACCAAGCTGGCCAAGCAACAGGCCGCCAAGCTGGAAAACATGTTTGCCGACATGACGGCGGGCGAGGTCAAGACCTTGCCCATCATCGTCAAGGCCGACGTGCAGGGCTCTCAGGAAGCGCTGGCGCAGTCGCTGCTCAAGCTCTCGACCGATGAAATCAAGGTCCAGCTGGTGTATGCCGGAGTGGGTGGTATCAGCGAGTCCGACATCAACCTGGCGATTGCCTCCAAGGCCATCGTCATCGGCTTTAACGTGCGCGCCGATGCCGGTGCCCGCAAGCTGGCCGAAGGCAATGGCGTGGATCTGCACTACCACAGCATCATTTATGACGCGGTGGATGAGCTCAAGGTTGCCATGTCCGGCATGCTGGCCCCAGAGCAGCGCGAGGAAGTCATCGGCACGGCCGAAATCCGCACCGTGTTCGTTGCCACCAAGATCGGCACGATTGCCGGCTCGTACATCACCTCGGGCATGGTGCACCGCAACGCCAAGTTCCGTCTGCTGCGCGACAACGTGGTGGTCTACACCGGTGAAGTCGATTCGATCAAGCGCCTCAAGGACGATGTCCGCGACGTCAAGGAAGGTTTTGAGTGCGGTATCAAGCTCAAGAACTACAACGACATCAAGGAAGGCGATCAACTCGAATTCTTCGACATCAAGGAAATCGCGCGGACGCTGTAAGGCGGGCGCAGCGAAGAAGGAGCGCGATGCAGTTCATTCACAGCATGTGGAAAGAGTACCGTGGACTCATGTTGTTCGTGGGCCTGATGCTCGTGTTCCGGTCGGCTGTGGCCGACTGGAATTACATTCCATCGTCGTCGATGAACCCCACCATGTATGCGGGTGACCGCGTGCTGGTGGACAAGCGCGCCTACAGCCTGCGCGTGCCCTTCACGCTGCGTGAAGTAACGCGATGGGCCACCCCCCGGCGTGGCGATGTGGTCACGTTTGACTCACCGGATGACGGGATCAATCTCATCAAGCGGGTGGTGGCGGTGGCTGGGGATGAGGTGTCCATGTCGGGCAATCATTTGATACTCAACGGGCAAATCCAGCCGCGCGTGCTTGTGCAAGGGCTGCGCCCGGTTCCATCCGAGTACGGCCTGCTCCAAGAAGAGATCTGGCAGGAAACCCTGGACGAAACGTCGTTTGAGGTGGCCCGACTGCCCAGCGTCAACCGCCTCACTGATTTTGCGCCCGTGCGGGTGCCCGAAGGCCATGTGATGGTTCTGGGCGACAACCGCGACAACAGCCGCGATTCGCGCTTCCTAGGCTTCATCGACGTGCGCCGAATCACCGGCAAGGCGGTGCGCGTCGTCGTCTCTCACAACCCTGACCAACTCTACCTTCCGCGCGCGGACCGTTGGTGGCTGCCCATGCATTTGTGAACCGACATGGTCTCGAAGAAATCTGCCACCCCCAACCGCGCCTTCAAGGTTGCCGATCAAATCCAGCGCGATTTGACCGAACTGATCGCGCGCGAGTTGAAGGACCCGCGGGTGGGTATGGTGACCTTGCAGGGCGTGGAGGTCACGCCCGACTACGCGCACGCCAAGGTCTTTTTCAGCCTGCTCACGGGCGACCCTGTGGAAACCCAGGCCGCCCTCAACCAGGCTGCGGGTTTCCTGCGCAATGGCCTGTTCAAGCGACTGCACATCCACACGGTGCCCACGCTGCATTTCGTGTTTGACCGCACTTCCGAGCGCGCAGCCGACATGAACGCGCTGATCGCCAAGGCGGTTTCTTCGCGCGCCAAAGAGGACTAGCCCATGCACACGCCACGCACCAGGGTGCAGCGGCGCCCTGTGCATGGGGTGTTGCTGCTCGATAAACCGCTCGGCCTGTCGAGCAATGACGCCTTGCAAAAGGCCAAATGGCTGCTGCGCGCCGAAAAGGCAGGGCACACGGGCACGCTGGATCCACTGGCCAGCGGCGTGCTGCCTCTGTGTTTTGGTGCGGCCACCAAGTTCAGCCAACTGCAACTCGATGCGGTCAAGACCTACGAGGCGGTTGCGCTGCTGGGTACCACCACCACCACGGGCGATGCCGAGGGCGAGGTGCTGCAGCGCTGCGAGGTGGACCCAGCCCAACTCACGCCGCAGCGGCTGTTGGCCGTGCAGCAGCAGTTCACCGGCCCCATCCGCCAGGTGCCTCCGATGCACAGCGCGCTTAAAAAAGACGGCAAGGCGCTGTACGAATATGCGCGCGCCGGAGTTATGGTGGAGCGCGATGCACGCGATGTGGTCATTCATGCACTAAAAATCACGCTTACGCAAGCTGATAAAGGCTTATTAGCTATTAAAATAATAGTGACCTGCAGCAAGGGTACCTACATTCGAACGCTGGGTGAAGACATTGGTGCCGCGCTGGGCTGTGGCGCCCACCTCAGCTTTTTGCGCCGCATCGATTCGGGCGGCCTGGGGGTGGAGCGCTGTGTCACGTTGGCGCAGCTGGAGGCCATGCCCGAGGCCGATCGCATGGCCAGCCTGCAGGCGCCCGAGTCGCTGCTGGCGCAACACATGCGTGTCACGCTGGACGGTGAAAATGCAGCCCGATTCCTGTCGGGCGTGCGTCGCCGCGGCAACTGGCCTGATGCCAGTGCCGTGGCGGTGTTTGGCGAGAACCCACCGGCGTTGCTGGGGGTGGGCCATGTCGTGGGCGGGGAGCTGGTGCCCGACAGGCTCCTGAGTCCGCTGGAAATTCAACAGATTTTGGAAAGCACGCCGCATTCCGCGTCGATGGCGCACAGCGGCACATTGGAAAAACTATGACGAAACAAATCCGCAACATCGCGATCATTGCCCACGTTGACCATGGCAAAACCACCATGGTGGACCAGCTGCTGCGCCAGTCCGGCACCTTTGCAGACCACGAAAAGGTGGTCGACACCGTGATGGACAGCAACGCGATCGAAAAAGAGCGTGGCATCACCATCCTGGCCAAAAACTGCGCGGTGAGCTGGAAGGGCACGCACATCAACATCGTCGATACCCCCGGCCACGCGGACTTCGGTGGCGAGGTGGAGCGCGCCCTGTCGATGGTGGACAGCGTGCTGCTGCTCATCGACGCGCAGGAAGGCCCCATGCCCCAGACGCGCTTCGTGACCAAGAAGGCCCTGGCCCTGGGCCTGCGCCCCATTTTGGTGGTGAACAAGGTGGACAAGCCCGGTGCCAACCCCGACAAGGTGGTGAATGCCGCGTTCGACCTGTTTGACAAGTTGGGCGCGACGGACGAGCAACTCGACTTCCCCGTGGTGTACGCCTCGGGCATCAACGGCTGGGCGTCGCTGGAAGAGGGCGCGCCGGGCGAGCAGTGGGGCCCTGACATGTCGGCCCTGTTCGACACCATCCTCAAGCACGTTCCGGCCAATGCCGGTGATCCATCTGCCCCGCTGCAGCTGCAGATCTCGGCCTTGGACTTCTCCAGCTTCGTGGGCCGCATCGGCGTGGGCCGCATCAGCCAGGGTACCTTGAAGCCAGCGCAGGACGTGCTGGTCATGGAAGGCCCCGATGGCAAGGCCGTCAAGGGCCGCGTGAACCAGGTGCTGACCTTCCAGGGCCTGGACCGCATGCAGACGCCGCTGGCAGGCCCTGGCGACATTGTGCTGATCAACGGCATCGAAGACATCGGCATCGGCGTGACCGTGACC
>JBKCTS010000320.1:0-5011 GCA_046318695.1 Acidovorax sp. | reverse complement strand
GCGCAACGGCAGTCGCACGTTGGCAGGCGTGCCCGTGCGCGCGCAACTGCTGGGCTCCGATCCGGTGTGCATGGCGGAGAACGCAGCCCGTCTGGCCGCATTGGGCCCGGAGGGTATCGACCTGAACTTTGGCTGCCCTGCCAAGGTGGTCAATCGGCACGGAGGCGGCGCCGCATTGCTGCAGGAGCCCGAGCGCATTGCCATCGTGGTCGCTGCCGTTCGGCGCGCCGTGCCTGCGCATTTGCCGGTGTCTGCCAAGATGCGCCTGGGCTTTAACGACCACAGCCTGATGCGCGAATGCGCGCAGGCCATGCAGGCGGGCGGCGCTGCCGAACTGGTGGTGCATGCCCGCACCAAGGCCGATGGTTACCGCCCTCCGGCGTACTGGGAGCACATTCCGGCCATTCGTGCTGCGGTCAGTATCCCCGTGGTGGCCAACGGCGAGATCTGGACCGTGGCCGACGCCCAGCGCTGCCGCAGGGTGTCGGGCTGCGACGCACTGATGCTGGGCCGCGGCATGGTGGCCGATCCGGGCCTGGCATTGGCGATTCGCGCAGCAGACGCGGGTCGCACGGGCCAGGTGCCGCTGGGGTGGGCTGACCTGCTGCCGCACCTTGCCGCCTTCTGGCAATTGGTTTGCGATGACCTGGAGCCCCGCCAGCGCGCGGGTCGGCTCAAGCAATGGCTCAACCTGTTGCGCAGGCGCTTCCTGGAGGCCGAGGCGGCCTATCAGCAGGTGCGCACCATGACGGACCAGCGGGCGATCACCGCCTGGGTGGATGCGTTGCCGCTAACCAGGGGTTGATCGACGGCAGGTCATCGGGCGCGGTCTTCGCGCGGTGGTTCTTACCAGCTCACTTCGCGGTCTGGCGTGGCGCTGATTTTGTGGATCGACAGGTCAGCGCCGTCAAATTCTTCTTCCTGCGTGAGCCGCAGGCCCACGGTGCTCTTGAGAATGCCGTACACCACCACGCCGCCCACCAGCGCCCAGACCACCCCCAGGCTGGTGCCAATCAGCTGCGCCGAGAAGCTCACGCCACCCAGCCCGCCCAGCGCCTTGCTGCCAAAAATGCCTGCCGCCAGCCCGCCCCAGGTGCCACACAGCCCATGCAAGGGCCACACGCCCAGCACATCGTCGATCTTCCACCGGTTCTGCGTGAGCGTGAACATCACCACAAAGATGGCCCCGGCCACAGCACCCACCACCAGCGCGCCCAGCGGGTGCATCAGGTCTGACCCCGCGCACACGGCCACCAGCCCGGCCAGCGGCCCGTTGTGCACAAAGCCGGGGTCGTTCTTGCCCAGCATCAGCGCTGCCAGCGTGCCACCCACCATCGCCATCAGCGAATTGACGGCCACCAGGCCCGAGAGCTTGTCCACCGTCTGGGCGCTCATCACATTGAACCCAAACCAGCCGACCACCAGCACCCAGGCGCCCAGGGCGAGGAAGGGGATGTTCGAGGGCGGGTGCGCGGAGATCGCTCCGTCCTTGCGGTAGCGGTTGGCGCGCGAGCCCAGCAAAATCACGGCGGGCAGGGCGATCCAGCCGCCCACGGCGTGCACAACGATGGAGCCCGCAAAGTCGTGGAACTCTTCGCCCGTCAGACCCTTGATCCAGGCCTGCACCCCAAAGTGCTGGTTCCAGGCAATGCCCTCAAAGAACGGATAGACAAAGCCCACAATCACCGCGGTGGCCATCAACTGGGGCCAAAACTTGGCCCGCTCGGCGATCCCGCCCGACACAATCGCCGGAATGGCAGCCGCAAACGTAAGCAAAAAGAAAAACTTGACCAGCGCATAGCCGTTTTGCAGTGCCAGCGACTCTGCACCCACGAAGAAATGCGTGCCGTACGCCACGCTGTAGCCCACCACAAAGTACACCACGGTAGATACCGAGAAATCCACCAGGATCTTGACCAGCGCGTTGACCTGGTTCTTTTTGCGAACCGTGCCCAGTTCCAGAAAGGCAAACCCTGCATGCATGGCCAGCACCATGATGGCCCCCAAAAGAATGAACAGGGCATCCGTGCCCTGTTTGATTGAATCCATAACGTCCTCGTGCAAGTGATGGGTTGATCTGTTCTGGTGCGTTTTGGCGCTATTCACCAGAATTGCACCAGCATGAAGCAAAAAACGCGCCAGATAATGGTGCGTTGCTTTGCACCGTTTTGGGGTGGTGGAAATGGGTTGTCATTGGGGTCAGATTCGGCCGCTCGGCCGTTTCTTCAGCGTGCCAGCCCTAGAACCCCGCATGCGCCCGCCGGCCAGCGGCAGTGTGAGAACCTGTTCGAACAGGTGCTTAGGGAACCTCTGCATAACTCCCTGCGGTTTGCGCGGGCGCGGGCTCGGGCAGTCCACGGCGTTGCTTTTCTTGCCAATAGCCGTGCTATTGGCTGCAAAAAGCGCCTTGTGGACTATCCCGATCCGCACCAGCGCATCCTCGCGAGGGTTATGCAGAGCTTCCTTAGAAAATATCGCGCCCCTGCACGCGTGCCACCACACGCAGGTCTGCGCCCAGGGGGGTCACAGACTTGAAGTCCAGCGCCAGGCCATCGGCCAAAGCCGTCAGCGGGCCAAAGTCTGCCATGCCCCGTCCCGCGCCCAAAAGCCGTGGCGCCAGGTACACCAGCAGTTCATCGACCAGGCCTTCCCGGACCAAAGAGCCATTGAGCTTGTGCCCGGCCTCGACATGCAGCTCGTTGATGCCGCGCTTGCCAAGGTCCAGCAGCATGGCCGAGAGATCCACTTTGCCAGTGGCATTGGGCAAGCGGATCACCGTGGCCCCACGGGCTTGCAGGGCGGCCTTCCTGGCTTCGTCTTCGGACGCGGTATACACATAGCAATCGCGCCCACCCATCAGCACATTGGCGTCGGCAGGTAACTGCAACTGGCTGTCCACCACCACCACATGCGGCTGGCGCAGCGAGGGTGCGTCGCGGACGTCAAGCCGGGGGTTGTCATCCAGCACCGTGCCAATGCCGGTCAAGACCGCGCACGCCCTGGCCCGCCACGCATGTCCATCGGCCCGCGCAGCGCGCGATGTGATCCACTGGCTGGCCCCATTGTTCAGCGCTGTGGTGCCATCGAGCGAACTTGCAACCTTCAGCCGCACCCAGGGCGTGCCCCGGACCATGCGGCTGAAAAAACCGATGTTCAGTTCGCGGGATTCTTCGGCCCCAGGGCCCACCACGACCTCCACCCCTGCCGCGCGCAGCCGTTCAAATCCGCGGCCGCCCACCAGGGGGTTCGGGTCCGTCAACGACGCCACCACTTTGGCAACACCAGCCTGGACCAGCGCATCGCAGCAAGGTCCGGTGCGCCCATGGTGGGAGCAGGGCTCCAGCGTGACATAGGCCGTAGCGCCCGTGGTATCGAGCCCCTTGTCCCGGGCGTCACGCAGGGCCATCACCTCAGCATGCGGCCCGCCCGCGCGCTGGGTGGAGCCTTGGCCGATCACTTCGCCGCCTGGAGAAACCAGCACACAGCCCACGCGCGGGTTGGGGTTGGAAAGACAAAGCGCCTGGGTGGCGAGCCCAAGCGCTTGGTGGATATAAGAGGGCGCTTTGTGGTTCATGCCCTCGGAATGGTAGCTCAGCCGCTATCGGTTCCAGCACTCGGCGGCCGTGGTGCCCGAGGCCAGGTTGTTGGCATAGCGCGTGCCCGTGTTGGTCAAGGTGAAATCGCCGCAGCGGTCACTTGCTTGCGGGCCCCCAGCTCTCCGAGTCGCGACCAGCATGAACGCGGAATTGGTATTGCCCGCTTGAAAACCAATGGTGTAGCGCTTGGTCATGTCAGCCGCCCAAGTGAGGTCTGCCGGAAGCGTCAGAGGGTATGTGCCGGTGGCGGTCGATGCCCGCTCCATCCATTGCTGTGCCTGCAACAGCCCGGCACGGGCGTCTGCACGGTGCCCACGGGCGACGTACTCGGTGTAGTTCGGTATGGCGATGGCTGTGATGATGCCAACAATGGCCACCACAATCATTATTTCGATCAGCGAAAAGCCTTGTTGTAGTCGTTTCATATACAAAGAGCTCCTGAGGCAGATTGAGTTCAACGCAATTGCCGCCAGCGTGGGCGCAAGCTTTGCTCTGGGAGCGTCGCGTTGTCCAAGCTGTCGTCAGAGCCGTCCTGCTTTTTGCCGGTGAGACGAAGCTTGTCTCCACGCCGAATCAGCGTGTGCGAGCCTGAAGCCACAGACACACGTGAAGCCCCCTGGTCAGCGGTCAGAGCGTAGTTTCCATCTCCATTGGTGTCCATGATCTGCACGCTTGGGCGCTTGCCGTCCATGATGTTCACCAGGGACCAGAACTGACGCGCTCTCTCCACTGAGCCTGCGTCGCAAGTCTCCACGGTCGGATCCACCAGAGAACCTTTGGCCGGGACTTGCGAGAACACCGACAAAATGTTGCTGCTGTCGTAGAACTCAAGGGGTTTGATCAGCCGCTCGCGTGTTTCGGGCAGGTCCATGAACCAGCCTTTCTTGGTGGCCCAGTCCAGCGTCGCAGAGGCGTCAATGGTCCAGAAATCATGCCCATCGCGCGAAGCAACCTTCGCGGCAGAAACCTGGCGAGCAACCAGGTTGCTCTGGGTCACTGGTGTCGGCAAGTCATCTATCGATTTCACCAGTGCCAGGCAATCTGTGTCCGTAGTGGATGCACAGACTGCCACCCGGTCCTTCTTGACCCCGATCAGCTTGTAGCTTGTGTTATCCAGCACGGAGTAAAGCGTTTGCTTGTTGTTGTTCTGGGGATCGTCCGTGGTGATGTTGCGCCCGGTACCAAAGGCCACCATCACGCCAGCAACGTCCACCGACGTCGTAACGCCAGAAACTGTGACTTGTTTCTTGCGCTCGTTTGCGCGCACGCTGGGTGCCACCGTAATGGGCTGCGGCAGCGTACGCACGGTGTGCGATCCATCCGTACCACCTTTTGGCGTGAAAAGCGGCACGCGTTTGGTGGTGGGGTTGGTCGTGGTAGCGGGTGAGGTGCAAGCGCTGGCTAGTGGCTAATTG
>JBKCTS010000319.1:0-3046 GCA_046318695.1 Acidovorax sp. | reverse complement strand
GTCTGGACCGATACCACGCGCCCGTTGACGTGCCAGCTCACCTCGTACAACGTCTGCCCGCTCTTGGAGGGCGGACCCATCGGCACTGCTTCGCCACGGAAGCCGCCAAACTGGAACTCGAAGGTCTTGGCCGCCTTGGGTGCCGCACGGGGCTTGGCTGGGGGGGGCGAGGCCTGCGGCAGCAGCCCGGGGTAGCCCAGCCCAGCAGTTGACCCAGGCGATGTTTCGCGAGCCTGATTGGCGCGCAGCGCCTGCTCGAGCTGGCCCTTCAGCGGCGATCCGGGTTTGAACTGATTGGGGCCGATCTGGCCGGTCAGCTTGGTCTGGACCGATACCACGCGCCCGTTGACGTGCCAGCTCACCTCGTACAACGTCTGCCCGCTCTTGGAGGGCGGACCCATCGGCACGGCTTCGCCACGGAAGCCGCCAAACTGGAATTCGAAGGTCTTGGCCGCCTTGGGTGCCGCGCGGGGCTTGGCTGGGGGAGCCGAGGCCTGCGGCAGCAGCCCGGGGTCGCCCAGCCCAGCAGTGGCACGGGGCACTGTCTGGATTCCATTCAACCCGCTCATAAAAGTGTCCGTTCGAATACTCAGTGGTCAGTGATCCGGCCGGCGCACACAAACGGGTTGCCTGCGCCTAGTCTGGCAATACTGTCTGCCAGAGGTGATCACTCCGCCTTTGCTGCGCTTTGTTCGGTGGGATACAGCACCATGAACGCATGGTGGCCACAATACTGGACCAGCATTTGCCCCTGCGGTGATTGATCTGCCGCGCAAAGCACAAAGCCCGAACCGTTGCCAGTTCGGGCTTTGTTTTTGGAGGGCAGGTAGGACTACTTCTTCTGCGGCGGCACGTCCGTGCAGCTGCCGTGCGCCACCTCCGCCGCCATGCCGATGCTCTCGCCCAGCGTGGGGTGCGGGTGGATGGTCTTGCCGATGTCCACGGCGTCTGCGCCCATTTCGATGGCCAGCGCGATTTCGCCGATCATGTCGCCCGCATGGGTGCCCACCATGCCGCCGCCCAGGATCTTGCCGTGGCCGTGGGCTTCGGGTGAATCGTCGAACAGCAGTTTGGTCACGCCTTCGTCGCGGCCGTTGGCAATGGCGCGGCCGGAGGCTGTCCAGGGGAACAGGCCTTTCTTGACCTTGATGCCTTGGGCTTTGGCCTGGTCTTCGGTCAGGCCCACCCAGGCCACTTCGGGGTCGGTGTAGGCCACGCTGGGGATGACGCGGGCGTTGAAGGCGGCAGCGGCCAGCTCCTTGTTGCCCTGCAATTCGCCCGCGATGACTTCTGCCGCCACGTGTGCCTCATGCACCGCCTTGTGTGCCAGCATGGGCTGGCCCACGATGTCGCCAATGGCGAAGATGTGCGGCACGTTGGTGCACATTTGAATATCGACGTTGATGAAGCCACGGTCGGTGACGGCCACTCCAGCTTTCTCGGCGGCAATCTTCTTGCCGTTGGGCGTGCGGCCCACGGCCTACCGACAGCCACGCCAAGTCAGAGCCTGGTCGCCTTTGATGTTTGGACATTCTGCTGCAATATCTATGATGTGCGCTTCTCAAGCACAGTCTATCCTCAGCCACATGAGTACCCCAAGCGACGAAATCAACAATGCCAACCCCCATGCTCTGAACACCATCATTCAGGCCAGCGAGAAGCGCAGCATTGTGGCTTCGGAAGACATTTTTGACGAGCGCGGCGTCAAGCTGTTGGCCCGCAGGCAGCCCATATCAGCTAGCCTGCAGCAGCGTTTGCTAGAGCGCAAGCTCAAAGCACCGCTGGAAACTAACCTGGCGGTGGCCGATGGGGTGACGCCCCAGCAGCTGAGAGCTGCGTTAGAGACCTTTGCCGCGTCAGACCATGCCATTGCCCGCTCCTTGCAACCCTGGTGTGCAAAGCTGGCCCCCGAAATCGAAAAAATCGAGTTGCATTCTGTGGTGCAATTGCTGCTAAGCGCTGCACAATCGGCCCGCCCCGGCGTGTATGACCATGCAGTGCGGGGCATGGGCTTGGCAGGCGCCATGTGGCTTAAAGGTGGGGGTGACCGCACACAGCTGCAACTAGCCTTATTGGGGGGCTTGCTGCATGACATTGGCGAGATGTACGTCAACCCCGACTACCTAGACACCAAGCAGCCGCTTGACACTGCAGGCTACCGCAACGTGGCCGTGCACCCGCGCCTAGGTGCCATGGTGCTGGGCCGCATGGCCAACTACCCGGACGCGTTGGTAAACGCAGTTGCCCAGCACCATGAGCGGCTTGATGGCACCGGTTACCCCGGCCGAATGGCCGGCGCGGCCGTGTCTACACTGGGCAGGCTACTGGCAGTGGTGGAGGTCACGCTGGGTATTACGTCCAGCTCCAAATCGCCCTGGGCGCACACCAGCTTTGCACTGCGCATGATTCCCGGCGAGTTTGAGGGGCTTGGAATGGGCTTTATCACTGCCGCCGCGCGCGAGGCCCGTGAAGACTTGGCCCCCAACAGCGACACTCCGGCCAGCAAATTGCACTTGGTAGATGGCCAGCTTGCAGCCGCGCTGGCCCTAGCGCTTCAGACCAAAAACAACGCGAGCACAAGCACCGTGGCGGACGTAGCCCAGCGTGCACACCAACTGCTGTTCAGGCTTCGCACCGGCTGGAACGAAATGGGCTTGTGGTCCGAAGGCCCTACGGCCGACGCTTCGCCAGAGGCCCTTTTTGAGGCGCGCATGGCCGAGCGCGAACTGGCGTTTCGCATGCGCTCTATCCGCCGCGAATCTTTGTGGTCCGAAAAAGAGCTAAGCCCTGACGAAGGCCAAGCACTCTTGCCACTGTGGGCCAGTCTGGAGCCTCCAGCGGATGCCCGGCCCTAGCGCTGCCCCCACACACCCGGTTATGAAAATAACCTAACCCGCACCCTACCTCGTCGCCCCTGATTTATTCAATTCAAGCAGCAACTGACGCGTAAGCGCCCGCTCGACGATGCACACCTCGACAGCGGCGGGCCGATGACCAGGTCTTCTGAGCCTGCATGACCCGCGCCATGGCCTTCACCAACCAAGAC
>JBKCTS010000318.1:0-2708 GCA_046318695.1 Acidovorax sp. | reverse complement strand
GTCGATGCCAGAGAACGCGGTCGGCAGGGCCGGTTTTTGCTGACGCGGGGGTTTTCGGGTGACGTGGTGCACCGCGTCTTGCGAGGGGACGTTCCCGACGACAGCGCGGCCAACCCGTGATCCTAAAAACGGCAGTTGGATACATTTGCCAACGCTGCTGTTGGGGTGCCAGGCAAGGCGCGACGACGCGGCAGGCTCGTGCCTGCAAGAAGGAGCAACACGGCAAGGCGCTCCAAAAGCGGCGCTGGCAAGTGCATAGCGCTGTCACCCCGAAGGTGAGGCTGCAAAAACAACCCAAGGCCCGAGTTCGTGCGGTGCGCGGCAAGATGACAAGCGGTCAACTGCCGTTTTCAGGGTGATGCACGCCAGGCCAGCCGCGGCCTGCATGACCAACGCAGCGCCCTGCGGGCTGAGGTTGCCCAAGCGCCCCACACAAACACCCCCGCTGGGCGGCCCGACGCGCTGTGGCGCACAGAGCGAGCCCGGTCATTGAGCGGTCAGCACCCCAGCATCAGTTGCAGGTTCTGCACCGCCGCGCCGCTGGCGCCCTTGCCCAGGTTGTCCAGCCGCGCAATCAGCAGCGCATGGCAGTGTTTTTCATTGGCGAACACGCGCAGTTCCAGCTTGTTGGTGTCGTTCAGCGCGGTGGCATCGAGCTTGCCGTCGGCCGTGGGCGGCAGCACGCTCACCCACTGCTCGGGGGTGTTGCTTTTGGCGTAGTGGGCGGCCAGGGCATCGTACAGGTCGGCGCCCTTGGGCGCGCCCGGCAGCATGTCCAGGTGCAGGGGTAGCTGCACCAGCATGCCCTGGCGGAAGTTGCCTACCGACGGCACGAAAATCGGGCGGCGTGTGAGGCCGGTGTATTTCATGATTTCGGGCAGGTGCTTGTGCTCCAGCCCCAGCGCGTAGGCTTCAAACAGCGGGGCGGTGCCCGCCTCGTAGGCCTCGATCATGGTGCGGCCGCCGCCCGAGTAGCCACTGACCGCCGGCAATGCCAGCGGATAGTCGGCTGGCACCAGCCCCGCATCCACCAGCGGGCGCAGCAGCGCGATGGCGCCCGTGGCGTAGCAGCCGGGGTTGGCCACCCTGTCGGCCTGGGCCACGGCTTGGCGCTGGTCTGCGGCCAGCTCAGGAAAACCAAACACCCAGCCCGGCACCGAGCGATGGGCCGTGCTGGCGTCGATCACCTTGACCTTGCGGCCCGTGCTTTGAAGGATTTCATCGACCATGGCCACCGTCTCGCGCGCCGCATCGTCGTGCAGGCACAGGATGACCAGGTCCACGCCCGCCATCAGGTCGCGTTTGGCGGCAGGATCCTTGCGCCGTTCGGGCGCAATGCTGACCAGCTCAATGTACGGCATGGCTTGCAGGCGCTCACGGATCTGCAGCCCCGTGGTGCCTGCCTCGCCGTCGATGAAAACTCTGGACATGAAATGCTCCTGCAAAAGGTGACGCCCGCGTGGCACAGCATGGCGTCAGGGCGCGTCACCTGCATGCGGCACCGCATCGCGCCGCGCCGCCGCGCCCTTTGTAAGTTAGGCAAAAGGATGGTGCGTTGCAGCATGATACATTCGCCGGTTTCCATGTCCCCAGCCCACGGCCACACCGTTGTTCACGGTAAACGGGCAACCACCATCCTTCCCTGAGAGAGACCTCATGAAGATTCACGAATACCAAGGCAAGGAAATCTTGCGCAGTTTTGGTGTGCCCGTCCCGCGCGGCATTCCCGCATTCACGGTACAAGAAGCCGTGGAAGCAGCCCAGAAACTCGGCGGCCCCGTGTGGGTCGTAAAGGCCCAGATTCACGCCGGCGGTCGCGGCAAAGGTGGCGGCGTGAAGGTTGCCAAGTCCATTGACGACGTGAAGGCCCGCGCCAGCGACATCCTGGGCATGCAACTGGTCACACACCAGACCGGGGCCGAGGGCCAGAAGGTGCGCCGCCTGTACATCGAAGACGGCGCCGACATCAAGAACGAACTGTATGTGTCGCTGGTCACCGACCGCGCCACGCAAAAGGTCGCCCTGATCGCTTCCAGCGAAGGCGGCATGGACATCGAGGAAGTCGCCCACTCCACGCCCGAGAAGATCATCACCGAGATGATTGACCCCCTGGCTGGCATCACCGAAGCGCAGTCCCGCAAGGTGGCCGCTGCCATCGGCCTGACCGGCGCTTCCATCGACCAGGCTGTGGACCTCTTTGCCAAGATCTACAAGTGCTACATGGACACCGACGCGTCGCTGGTGGAGATCAACCCGCTCAACTGCGACTCCAAGGGCAACCTGATGGCCCTGGACGCGAAGTTCAACTTTGACGCCAACGCCCTGTTCCGCCACCCCGAGATCGTGGCCCTGCGCGATCTGGACGAAGAAGACCCGGCCGAAGTGGAAGCCTCCAAGTTCGACCTGGCCTACATCAGCCTGGACGGCAACATCGGCTGCCTGGTCAACGGCGCAGGTCTCGCCATGGCCACCATGGACACCATCAAGCTGTTCGGCGGCGAGCCCGCCAACTTCCTGGACGTGGGCGGCGGCGCCACCCCCGAGAAGGTGACCGAAGCCTTCAAGATCATGCTAAAGAATCCCCATTTGAAAGCCATCCTTGTGAATATCTTCGGTGGCATCATGCGCTGCGATGTGATTGCCGAGGGTGTTATTACTGCATCGCGTGCAGTATCACTGAGCGTGCCACTGGTGGTAAGGATGAAAGG
>JBKCTS010000317.1:0-8833 GCA_046318695.1 Acidovorax sp. | reverse complement strand
AGCCGTGCTATTGGCTGCAAAAAGCGCCTTGTGGCCTATCCCGATCCGCACCCGCGCATCCTCGCGAGGGTTATGCAGAGCTTCCTTAAGCCCCTAAGGGCCCAGGGCCTGCTCAAAGTCGGCGAGGAGGTCCTGCGGGTCTTCCAGCCCCACCGAAAGGCGGATCATCCCGTCGGCAATGCCCATGCTGGCACGCACAGCGGGGCCGGCCTCCCAGAAGATGGTGTGCGCCACAGGAATGATCAGCGTGCGCGTATCGGCCAGGCCTGTGGCCTTGATGGGTAGCTGCAGGCGGTTGCACACAGCCATGCACTGATCGGCATCGCGAAGTTCGAACGACAGCAGCCACGACCCGGCCCTGAAATACTGCTTGGCCCAGGCATGCTGGGGGTGTGACTCCAGCATCGGGTAGAACACGCGTGCCACGGCCGGGTGCTCCTGCAACCAGCGCGCCAGTGCCAGCGCGGTGTCGCTGGTGCGCTGCATGCGCAGGGCCAGGGTTTCGGCACCCACGGCCAACTGGTGCGCGGCGTGCGACGACAGCGTGCCGCCCATGTCGCGCAGACCCTTCTTGCGCAGCTGCTGCAGGCCCCAGCCCTTGGGTTCGCCCTTGCGGTACGCTGCAAAGATGTTGGGGTAGGTGCTCCAGTTGAACAGGCCGGTGTCGGTCACAGCGCCGCCCAGGGCATCACCGTGGCCGCCGATGCTCTTGGTGAGCGAGTTGACGACCAAGCCCGCGCCGACCGTGGCCGCCCGGAATAGGTAAGGCGAGGCCACGGTGTTATCCACCACGTACAGCAATCCGCGCTGCGCGCACAGCGCGCCGATGCCCGCCAGGTCAGGAATCTGCGTGCCGGGGTTGGCAATGGTCTCGACGAACACCATGCGGGTGTTGGGGCGCACTGAGGCGGCCACCTGGGCCGCGTCGGTGACATCCACCGTGGTGATCTCGACGCCAAGGTCAGCCAGGGTGCCGAACACGCTGTTGGTGTTGCCAAACACGTACTGGCTGGCCACCAGGTGATCCCCCGCCTTCAGCAGCGTCATGAAGATCGCGCAGATGCCTGCCATGCCGGTGGAGAACGCGATGGTGCCCAGGCCCTGCTCCATCTGGGTGATCTTCGATTCGAGCGCAGCCGTGGTGGGCGTACCCTGGCGCGCATAGTTGAAGCCGCCCTTGGCGGTGCCCTGGAAGACCGCGATCAGGTCTTCCACCTTGTCATAGCCGTACTGCACCGAGGTGTGGATGGGCTTGTGGATGGCCCCATGCTCCACGCCGCCGAGCCGGTCGGCATGGACGATCTGGGTGGTGAAGCTGGGCTGGTGTGGTGTCGTCATAAAAATCCGGGATGGTCTTTCTGCAATAAGCCAAGGCCTGTGCTGGTGCCGCACCCTGCTGCCCGCGCCCGCGTGGCACTGACTTTTTCCAGGCCACCGGCGTGCGCCCCCCTTTGCGGCGAAGGCGCGCAGAGCCTCAGCGGGCCTACCGCTCTGGTGCGATCTGCTCGGCGTAATCGTACAGGGCGCCCAGCAGGTTCTGGGCACGGTCATCGGCCGTTTCCGACAACTCGTCGATCTCGGTGAACAGCTGCTCCACCGTGCGGGCGCCACCTTGGCCATCGAAGAGGCAGGCGGCGCGGTGTGCCTCCCACCGCTCGGCCTCGTCTTCGCTCAACGTGCCGGGGAAGTTTCGGGCGCGGTAGCGCCACAGCAACTCGGCCAGGCGTGGGTCGTCAAAGGCAGCACGCGCCTTGGTCAGCTTGTCGCCAGACATCGCGCGCAGGTCGTTGAGCAGGCGCCGGTCACGGTCGCCCACAAAGCCGCTGTAGAGGTCTTGGTCCACATCCGGCACGGCCTCGGCCGGGCGACTGAACACCGCAGGCCAGATGCCGCTCATGTCCGGCAGGGCGCGGGCGGTTTCGGCATGCTGCGCGGCGGCAGCCAGGTCGATCTTCCAGCGCTGCGCGAGCGCGGGCGTGAGGGTGTTGACGTTACCCACCACCATCGGCGATTTGTTGAGGTGGATGGTCTTGACCGGCAGCCTCGTCACGCCCTCGGGCAGCGCATCGGCCTTGGAGTACAAGCGCAGCCGGATCTCGTCGGCCCCCATCGTGGCCAGCGGGGTTGGGTCGTGTGCCAGGTCCCACGCGATCAGCTCATTGCGGTTGGTGGGGTGGCTGGCAAGCGGCCACATCACCGCCAGGCACCCACGCTCGGCAGGGAACATGCCCGACACATGCAAAAACGGGCGGGCTGTGATGGAGGTCACGGGCAGGCGCAACTCGGCCGCCACGCGGTCTTTCTTGCGCAGGCCCAGCGCAAAGTCGAAGAGCTTGGGGTTGTGCTGGCGGATGAGCCGGGCCAGGGAAATGGTGGCGCGCACATCGGACAGCGCGTCGTGGGCAGCCTCGTGCAGCAGGCCATTGGCCTTGGACAGGTGCTCGAGCTTGAAGCTGGGCGAGCCGTCTTCCTTATGCGCCCACTGAATGCCCTCAGGCCGCAGCGCATAGGTCATGCGCACCACGTCGAGCAAATCCCACCGGCCGCACTGGTTTTGAAACTCGCGCGCGTAGGGGTCGATCAGGTTGCGCCAGAACATAAAGCGCGTGATCTCGTCGTCAAACCGGATGGTGTTGTAGCCCACGCCAATCGTTCCTGGCTGCGCGAGTTCGGCCTCGATGCGGGCCGCAAACTGGTGCTCGGGAATCCCCCGCTCCAGGCACAGCTGTGGCGTGATGCCCGTAATGAGGCAAGACACCGGGTCGGGCAGGTAGTCACTGGCCGGCTGGCAGTAAAGCATCAGCGGTGAGCCGATCTCGTTGAGCTCGGCATCGGTACGGATGGCGGCAAACTGCGCGGGCCGATCGCGGCGCGTATGGGCCCCGAAGGTTTCGTAGTCGTGCCAAAGAAAGGTATGGGGAGCCATGCGGGTGAAGTGTTGACGCGCACTGCGCCATGCGCGAAGCCTGCAATGTAACCTGATTTGAAGTGATTTTGGCCTGTTCCGCTTGCTTGGTATGTATTTACAGCTATTTTTTTAGGAGCAAAGCACACCCGCCGACCACCATCGAGCTGCGGTTGGGATGGCGTGATGCAGCGCCACGCCATACGCCCCCCCCCTTACAGGCGAGACAATGTCGCATGCACCCACCTACAGACCCTTGGATTTCAGGCGGGTGGCCCCCAGCCGCCGCAGACCCAGCCAGCGCCAGCCCAAGCCGGCCTGCACCACCCGCCCATACCTTGCGCAAGGCCAAGCCACCGGGCCAGTCGCGAAAGTGGCTGATGACCACGCTGGCCGGGATGGCGCTTGCAGGCTGCGCCACCACCGCACCCCAGGCACCGGGCGCCGTGGGAAGTGCGCAGCCGGGCCCGTCGGCAAAGGCCCCCCACGCCATGGGGGCCACTAACCAGAGCAGCGACGCAGCGCCAGCCGCCCCACCCTCGGGAAGAAGCGCGAGCGACACACCGGCAGGCTTCACACAGTGGCGCGATGCATTCGCAGTGCGTGCCTTGGCCTCAGGCATACGGCCCGACACGGTGCGAAGCGCCTTGTCCAGCGCCGAGTGGCAGCCGCGGGTGGTCGAGCTGGACCGGTCGCAACCGGAGTTCTCGCGCACCCCCTGGGCTTACCTCGACAGTGCCTTGTCACCCCAGCGCATCGCCCAAGGTCGCGCGCAGCTTGAGCAGCACCGCGCAACGCTGGAGGCAGCCGCCCGGCACTACGGAGTGCCAGCCACTGTCATCACCGCCATCTGGGGTATGGAAAGCAATTACGGCAGCAACTTCGGCAACTTCCGCACGGTGGACTCGCTGGCCACACTGGCCTACGAAGGCCGACGCCGGCTTTGGGCAGAGTCGGAATTGCTCGCGGCGCTGCGCATACTCGACCAAGGTGACATCGCCGCCGAACGCATGGTGGGGTCATGGGCCGGAGCCATGGGCCACACGCAGTTCCTGCCGTCGGTGTTTCTGGCCCATGCAGTGGACGCCGATGGCGACGGGCACCGAGACATCTGGGGCAGCATTGCGGACGTGATGGCATCAACGGCGAACTTCCTGGCACGGTCCGGCTGGCGGGCGACCGACGCCTGGGGTGCCGAGGTCGTGCTGCCAGCCGGGTTTGACCACGCGCGGGCTGAGCCGGGGGTTCGGCAGTCGGCAGCCCAGTGGGAGGCCGAAGGCGTGCGCGCTCCGGACGGCCAGAGGCTCCCTGTGCTGGACGACGCCTACATCATCACCCCCGCTGGCGCTCGAGGCCCTGCCTTCATGGTGGGCGGCAATTTCAGGGCCATCCTGCGCTACAACAATTCGGTCAACTACGCCCTTGCCGTGGTGTTGCTGGCGCAGCAGATCGAAGGCGGCTTGGGGGTGGTGGCGTCATGGCCGCGAGACTTGGCCCCACTGTCGCGCTCCAAGCTCAAGGCCCTGCAGGAGGCGCTCAACCGCAGGGGTTTTGCAGCAGGCGCGCCCGATGGCATGATGGGTCCGGCCACCAGCGCCGGTTTGCGTGGTTTTCAGCGCAGCATTGGTGTGGCGGCTGACGGCTATCCCACGCTGGAGCTGCTCGAGCGCGTGCAGTCCGGCACGCACTAAGGGCGCTGCCCAGCGTTGCCACTGCGCAGCGCGCGGCCAAGCTCAGTCTGCCGTGGCCTCTTCAGGCTCCGTCGGCTCCGACTTGGCTGCCCGTTCTTTCTTGGCCAGTGGCTGGATGTCGAGCAAGACTTCGTGGGTTTCCACACCTTTGTCATCGGTCTTGAGCTCGATGTCTACCGTGAGGCGACCACCCTCGGTCAGGCGGCCGAACAGCAGCTCGTCGGCCAACGCGCGACGGATCGTGTCCTGGATGAGTCGTTGCATCGGACGCGCGCCCATGAGCGGATCGAAACCTTTCTTGGCAAGGTACTTGCGCAGCTTGTCGGTGAAAGTGACCTCAACCTTTTTCTCGGCCAACTGGGTTTCCAGTTGCAGCAGAAACTTATCGACCACGCGCAGGATGATTTGCTCGTCCAGCGCCTTGAAGCTGACGATGGCATCCAGACGGTTGCGGAATTCAGGCGTGAACAGGCGCTTGATGTCGCCCATCTCGTCGCCCGCCTGCCGCGGGTTGGTAAAGCCGATGGTTGCCTTGTTCATGGTCTCGGCGCCCGCGTTGGTGGTCATGATGATGAGCACGTTGCGGAAATCGGCCTTGCGTCCGTTGTTGTCGGTCAGCGTTCCGTGGTCCATCACCTGCAGCAGCACATTGAAGATGTCCGGGTGCGCCTTCTCGATCTCGTCAAGCAGGAGAACTGCGTGCGGCTTCTTGGTGATGGCCTCGGTCAGCAGGCCGCCCTGGTCAAAACCTACGTAACCGGGCGGCGCACCGATCAGACGGCTCACGGCATGGCGTTCCATGTACTCTGACATATCAAAGCGGATCAGCTCGATCCCCATGATGTAGGCCAGTTGCTTGGCAGCCTCCGTCTTGCCGACGCCGGTGGGGCCGCTGAACAGGAACGAACCAATGGGCTTGTCGCCCTTGCCCAGACCCGAGCGCGCCATCTTCACGGCGCTGGCCAGCACTTCCAGGGCCTTGTCCTGGCCGAACACCACGCTCTTTAGGTCGCGCTCGAGGGTCTGCAGCTTACCGCGGTCGTCGTTGGAGACATTGGCGGGCGGGATGCGCGCGATCTTGGCCACGATCTCTTCGATCTCGGTCTTGCCAATGGTCTTCTTGCGCTTGCTGGGCACCATGATGCGCTGCGCGGCGCCTGCCTCATCGATCACGTCAATGGCCTTGTCGGGCAGATGGCGGTCATTGATGTACTTGGCGCTCAGCTCAGCAGCGGCTTGCAGGGCGGCTGCGGCGTATTTGACGCTGTGGTGCTCTTCAAAGCGAGACTTCA
The DNA here is from genome assembly GCA_046318695.1 of Acidovorax sp. GTDB lineage: Bacteria > Pseudomonadota > Gammaproteobacteria > Burkholderiales > Burkholderiaceae_C > Acidovorax. Next base: position 2,945 of record JBKCTS010000317.1, on the reverse strand, counting down.
GACCCTTGAGGATATCCACCGTCTCCGCCACGGTCGGCTCGACCACATCCACCTTCTGGAAACGGCGCGACAGGGCGGCATCTTTTTCGAAGATGCCTCGGTACTCGGTGAAGGTGGTCGCGCCAATGCACTTGAGCTGGCCGCTGGAGAGCGCGGGCTTGAGCAAGTTGGAAGCATCCAGCGTGTCGCCGGACGCCGCACCCGCACCGATCAGGGTGTGAATCTCGTCGATGAACAAAATCGCGTTGGGCTTGTCCTTGAGGGACTTGAGCACCCCCTTCAAGCGCTGCTCAAAATCGCCGCGGTACTTGGTGCCCGCCAGCAAGGCGCCCATGTCCAGCGAATACACGATGGCCTCGGTAAGGATCTCTGGCACATCGTTTTGCGTGATGCGCCAGGCCAAGCCCTCGGCAATGGCGGTCTTGCCCACGCCCGCTTCACCCACCAAAAGCGGGTTGTTCTTGCGGCGGCGGCACAGGATCTGAATGGTGCGCTCGACCTCATAGTGGCGGCCGATCAGCGGGTCGATCTTGCCTTCCTTGGCAGCCTGGTTCAGGTTCTGGGTGAACTGCTCCAGCGGCGAGGCTTTTTCGTTGCGCTCCGCGCCACTGCCCTCGTCCCCTTCGGACTGTCCTTCAGGCTTGGCGGGCTCGGGTGGCTCGCCCTTTTTGATGCCGTGGGCGATGAAATTGACCACATCCAGACGCGTGACGCCCTGCTGATGCAGGTAGTACACGGCATGGGAATCCTTTTCACCGAAGATGGCCACGAGCACGTTGGCTCCCGTCACCTCTTTCTTTCCGTTGCCGGTGGACTGCACATGCATGATCGCACGCTGGATCACCCGCTGGAAACCCAGCGTGGGCTGCGTGTCCACCTCGTCGTTGCCGGCCACTTGCGGCGTGTTGTCCTTGATGAAATTGGCCAGCGACGAGCGCAGGTCATCAATGTTGGCCGAACACGCGCGCAGCACTTCTGCTGCGCTGGGGTTATCGAGCAGAGCAAGCAACAGATGCTCCACGGTGATGAACTCGTGGCGCTGCTGACGGGCCTCGACAAAGGCCATGTGCAAGCTGACTTCCAGTTCCTGGGCAATCATGTGAACTCCTTTGTGCTTGCGTTGAAAGATGAATTTAACTGGGGATGCAAAACCTGTCAGGTCACAGGTTCACTCACACATTGCAGTGGGTGGCCCGCCTTGGCGGCGGCGTCAAGCACCTGCTCCACCTTGGTGGCAGCGACGTCCCGGGAGTAAACCCCGCACACGCCTTTGCCGTCCAGGTGAATCTTCAACATGATCTGGGTGGCCTGTTCGCGGTCCTTGCTGAAAAACTCCTGCAACACCACGATGACAAACTCCATGGGGGTGTAGTCGTCGTTGAGCATGACCACTTGGTACATCTGCGGAGGCTGGGTCTTCTGAGTACGACGCTCGAGCACGACCGAACCGCCATCATCCTGCGAGGGCTGAATAACCGGCGGCACTTTGGGTGCTGAGGGAGGTTGAGTTGCCATGAAAAAGATTCTAGCGATCCGCAGCCCCTAGGCTTTGTGGGAAACCTGATGTTCTTCGTCTATTTTTCAAGACGAACCCCTGGAGATATTTACAGACAGAAAGGCTAGGGCTGGTTCACACTATATTTGCGAATCTGTCAAACATAGTGCGGACGCGCCCTAGTCGTACACCACGGTGGCAGATCCGCTTGCGACCTGGGCGGTCCAGGCGGCCAGCGCTGCGTCCGTGGGGTAGAACTTCGCGCTTTCACCCAGCTGCAGCTCGGCCGTTGCGGCAGCGTCATCAGCCCGGCACCGCACGCCCATGCGCACCCTCAGGCCGTTGAGCAGTTGGCCGTCGGCGATTTGCTCGCGGCGCGGGGGAAACTCACGGACCAGGCGCTGCACATCGGGCCCCCTGTCGCCGACCACCACGTGCAGGTACTTGCCAAAACGGCAGCGGGCACCCGCCAGATCCCAAACCTGCTGCACCTTGACCCTGAGCCCGCCGCTGAAGTGGTCCAGTTGCAGTCTGCCCAGCACCACCACGAATTCGTCGTCCTTGAGCTGGTTGCGGTATTCGTTGAGCACGCCCTCCTCGGCCGATGCCTCAATCACGCCCGACTTGTCATCGAGCTTGAACACCGCCAGCTTGCCCCGCTGCACGTTGATGACACGAAAATCGCTGACGATGCCCGCGAGCACCTGCGCTTCGCGGCTGTCCAGCAGCTCATCAATTGACGTGCGGACAAACCGGCGAACCTCGCCCGCCACCTCGTCAAACAGGTGGCCCGACAGGTAAAAGCCCACAGCCGTCTTTTCCTGCGTGAGCCGTTCCTTGATGCCCCAGGGCACGACCTCAACCAGGTCGGGTTCCTGGCTGCTGGAACCGTGGGCGTCGTCGCCCATCATGTCGAACAGTCCGCCCTGGTTCACATTCGCCAGCGTGGCGGCGGCAAAGTCAAAAGCACGGTCGATGGACGCAGCCAGCGCGGCACGGTTCATGTTGATCGAATCAAAAGCGCCCGCCTTGATCAACGCCTCGACGGTCCGTTTGTTCAAGCGGGTCCTGTCCACCCGAACACAAAAATCAAAAAGGCTTTTGAACGGCCCGTTGGTGGAGCCCTGCGGGCCCTCACCCCGCCCTTGGCGGGCAGCCACAATGGCATCGATGGCCTGCTGGCCCGTGCCCTTCACGGCACCCAGGCCGTAGCGGATGATCTTGTCCGTCACGGGCTCGAAGCGGTAGGCACCGCGGTTCACGTCCGGAGGTTCGAACGACAACCCCATCTTGCGCGCGTCTTCGAACAGCACCTTGAGCTTGTCGGTGTCGTCCATTTCCACGGTCATGTTGGCGCAAAAGAACTCGGCCGTGTAGTGGACCTTGAGCCAGCCCGTGTGGTAGGCCAGCAGTGAATAGGCGGCAGCGTGCGACTTGTTGAAGCCGTACC
>JBKCTS010000316.1:0-6278 GCA_046318695.1 Acidovorax sp. | reverse complement strand
TCCTCAAACTGCTTGAAGTAGCGCATCGACTCTTCTTCCAGAAAATCCGGCAAGGGTGAGGTTTCCACCGGCTTGCCGTTGATGGTCAGCCGCTTATTGATGTAGGCAACCTCATCGCCCGGAACCCCGGCCACGCGCTTGATGTAGTCGAGGCTGGGCTGGGGTGGGTAGCGAAACACCATCACGTCACCACGCGCAGGCGGGCTTCCCTCGGTCACGCGGGTGTGAATCACGGGCAGCCGGATGCCATAGGTGAACTTGTTGACCAGGATGAGGTCGCCGACCAGCAGCGTCGGAATCATCGAACCCGAAGGAATCTTGAAGGGCTCAAACAGAAATGAGCGCAACACGAACACTGCCGCGATCACCGGGAACAGCCCTGCCGTCCAGTCCAGCCACCACGGCTGCATGAGCACGCGGCCCTTTGCTTCGGCGGTGTCCAGGTCAACCTTCTGGATCCCCATCCGGTCAAGTTCGGCCCGCCGCGCGGCGGCAGCATCGTCAATGGCCTGCGCAGCCCGACGGCGGCGCGGCAGAAAGTAAAACCGCTCTGCCAACCAGTAACACCCGGTGACCACCGTGGTGAGAAGCAAGAGCAACGCAAAGTTGCCTTCGATGAGGCCCAAGTTCCAGGCGCCAACATAGCCCGCGGCTGCCGCCAGGATGGCGGCTGTGATGATCTGCATGAACTGCATCAGTCTTCCACCTGCAAAATGGCGAGGAAAGCCTCTTGGGGAACCTCGACGGAACCGATCTGCTTCATGCGTTTTTTGCCTGCCTTCTGCTTCTCAAGAAGCTTGCGTTTGCGGGTGATGTCGCCGCCGTAGCATTTTGCCAGCACGTTCTTGCGCAGCGCCTTGATGGTTTCGCGCGCGATGATGTTCGCGCCGATCGCGGCCTGGATGGCCACGTCGTACATCTGGCGGCTGATGATCTCGCGCATCTTGGACACCACCGCGCGGCCGCGGTACTGCGACTGCGACCGGTGCACGATGATGGACAGCGCATCGACCTTGTCGCCATTGAGCAGGAGATCCACCTTGACCACGTCAGAGGCACGGTACTCCTTGAACTCGTAATCCATCGATGCATAGCCACGCGAGACCGACTTGAGCTTGTCAAAGAAATCAAGAACGATCTCGCCCAAGGGCATGTCATACGTCAGCATCACCTGGCGGCCATGGTAGGCCATGTTGACCTGCACCCCGCGCTTTTGGTTCGCCAGCGTCATCACCGGACCCACATAGTCCTGCGGCATGTACAGGTGCACCGTGACGATGGGTTCGCGAATTTCCTCCAACCGCCCCTGGTCAGGCATCTTCGAGGGGTTCTCCACCATGATGACTTCACCGTCGGCCTTGACCACCTGATAGACCACGCTGGGCGCCGTCGTGATCAGGTCCTGGTCGAACTCGCGCTCGAGTCGCTCCTGGACGATCTCCATGTGCAGCAAGCCCAGGAAACCGCAGCGAAAACCGAAACCCAGCGCCTGGCTGACCTCGGGCTCGTAGTGCAGCGAAGCGTCATTGAGCTTTAGTTTTTCCAGCGCGTCGCGCAGGGAGTCGTATTCGCTGGCTTCGGTCGGGTAAAGGCCCGCGAAAACCTGGGGCTGGATTTCCTTGAAGCCCGGCAGCGCTTCGGCCGCTGGGCCCGCATTGTTGGGCAGCTTTTTTTCCAGCGTGATGGTGTCGCCCACCTTCGCCGCCTGCAGCTCCTTGATGCCCGCGATGATGTAGCCCACCTGCCCCGCATCCAGCGAATCACGGGGCTCGTTGGCCGGGGTGAAGACACCCAGGTTGTCGGCGTTGTACACAGCACCGCTGGCCATCATCTTGATGCGCTCGCCCTTGAGCAGTCGGCCGTCCACGACACGCACCAGCATGACCACGCCGACGTAGCTGTCGAACCAGCTGTCGATGATCATCGCCCGCAAGGGGCCATCGGGATTGCCGCGCGGCGCAGGCACCTTGGCCACGATCGCTTCGAGAATCTCATCGATGCCCATGCCCGTCTTGGCAGAACAAGGTATGGCATCGGTCGCATCGATGCCGATCACGTCCTCGATCTCGGATTTGGCGTTCTCAGGGTCGGCGTTGGGCAGGTCCATCTTGTTGAGGACGGGCACGACCTCCACACCCAGCTCGAGCGCGGTGTAGCAATTGGCGACCGTCTGGGCCTCGACGCCCTGTGACGCATCGACCACCAGCAGCGCGCCTTCACACGCAGACAACGAACGGCTGACCTCGTACGAGAAGTCCACATGCCCCGGTGTGTCGATGAGGTTGAGGTTGTAAACCCGGCCATCCTGGGCCTTGTACTGCAGCGCCGCCGTCTGCGCCTTGATGGTTATCCCACGTTCCTTCTCAATGTCCATCGAGTCTAAGACCTGGGCTTCCATTTCGCGATCAGCAAGACCGCCACAGCGCTGGATCAGACGGTCGGCGAGGGTGGATTTGCCATGATCGATGTGCGCGATGATCGAAAAATTTCTGATGTGATTCATCAACGGGAAGCGTCAAGTGATTGAATTGAAATAGTGCGCACAAGAAAAAAGGGCGCGTCGAATGGCGACGCGCCCCAAACCAACAATCATTGGCAACTGCGATAGTTGGAGCTTTATTGTAGGCAAAAAGGGCGCCAGCGCCAGCGGATCCGAGTGCATTTGAGGGAGTTGTCGCGCGGCAACAAGAAATTTATACACAGGTTGTCCACAGTCGGCAAACTCGCCACGCTGGACAACTTGTGGGCGACCTGAAGTTCCGCATTTCATGCGGCAACAATATGCCGAACCGCCGACGCTCAAGGCCCTGTTATACCCAGAACAGCTAACAGACCTGCACATTCTATCGAAATCCATCCATAGAGCGTCCAGGGCCTGCCATCCCGCCATCCGGGATCAGGCGACAAAAGTCGCCCCGATCTCAGGCCAGCTACTTGCTCGGACGAATCAAGGCGTACTGCGCCCAGTCGCCGCGACGGTAAAGCACATTGATCGGTTTGCTCTTGTCCACCTTGGCCAGCACCGCCTCGAAGTCCTTGATACCAGCGATCTCGGTGTTGGCCATGGCCAAAATCACGTCGCCTTCCCGCAGACCCGCGCGGGCCGCGGCGTCCGTAGCCGATGTCACAAGCACCCCTGCATTGAGCTTGAGTTCCTTTTTCTGAGCGTCGGGCAACTCGGACACTGCCAAGCCGACCTGTTGCGCAGCGGCAGATGCCTTTGGTTTTTCCTCGCGCTCGGGGGTTTTGGCCGTTGCAGACTTTTCGGCCTCGATCTCGGCAACCGTCACTGTCAGATCCCGTGAGCTGCCGCGCCGGAACACCGTCATCGTGCTCTTGCTGCCGGGCTTGGTGTTGCCAACCAGACGGGGAAGATCCGCCACTTTCTCGATCGTCTTGCCGTCAAACCGGGTGATGATGTCGCCCGCCTCGACACCCGCCTTGTCCGCAGGGGAGCCTGCCTCCACACCCGTGACCATGGCCCCCTGCGCTTTGCCCAGGCCGATGGACTCCGCAACATCGCGGCTGACCGGGCCGATCTGCACACCGATGCGCCCACGGGTCACGCGACCTGTTGCCCTGAGCTGGTCGCTCACGCGAATCGCCTCGTCCATCGGTATGGCAAACGAGATTCCCATGAAGCCGCCCGAGCGCGAATAGATCTGGCTGTTGATGCCAACCACCTCACCGCGCATGGTGATCAACGGGCCTCCGGAGTTGCCGGGGTTGATGGCGACGTCGGTTTGGATGAAGGGCAGATAGTCGCCCGTCTCGCGCTGCTTGGCGCTCACGATGCCCGCAGTCACCGTGTTCTCCAGGCCAAAGGGCGAACCAATCGCCATCACCCACTCGCCAACCCGCAAGCGACCCAAATCGCCCACCTTGACCGCCGGCAGACCTGTGGCATCGATCTTGACCAGGGCCACGTCGGTGCGCTTGTCGGCACCGACGATCCTGCCCTTGAACTCCCGCTTGTCCGTCAAGGTCACGATCAACTGGTCCGCACCCTCGACCACATGGGCATTGGTCATCACGTAGCCATCCGACGTCAAAATAAACCCAGAGCCCACGCCCCGGGGCTGGCTTTCTTCGTCTGGCTGGGGGCGCTGGGGACGCTGCTGCCGCGGGATATTGGGGATCGGCACACCAAAACGCTTGAAAAACTCCAGCATTTCTTCGTCCATCCCACCCGAAGCGCCTGAACGGCTGCTGAGCTTTTCCACCGTACGGATGTTGACCACCGAGGGTCCCACCTGATCGACCAGGTCCGTGAAGTCAGGCAGGGTACGGGTTGCGGCGGCCGGTTGGGCAAAGACCTGGCGGGGAGCCACAGCAGTACCCGCCAGCCCCGTGACCAGGCAGGCCAACAACAGCGAACGCAGCGTAACGAATTTGGGCATCGTCAACCTTTCATGGATGAAAACATAGCGATTTGCTCACTTCAGGTAGCTCTGAAATCTTTGCGTCCAATTGGTTCCGCTACCACGTTACCTGGGGCGGCGGCCCCTGCCAAAGCCAATGTCAGCGAATCCGCTGGAACTGCCCGGCAAAGAGCTTGAGCGTCTGCAGCGGAACCTCGCCCACCGCCGTGATCCAGGCATCCGGATTCGATCGCTGGCCCAGGATCTGCGTCGCCCCCATGCTGGCGGCATGCGCCTGTTCAGGATGGCGCTTCGGATCGAAAGGCTCGACAAACAACGAGACCGACGTCAGGCCGTCCGAATACAGGCATTGCAATACCTTGCTCGGCGCATCGGCCACGGCCATGGAGCGCTGGTGGCAACTGACCGGAACAAATCCCGCCACGGGCTGCCGCAATACCCACCCCTCGGCCTGGGCGGAGGTTTTCGTGACCCGGGCGACCACTTCGCTGAAACCATCGGTCATGTCCATCTGCCGTGCAATCTGGTCGGGCCCAATCGGGGCACGCAAGTCCAGTTCGGAAAACGCGGCGTTCTCCAGCACTTTCCCATCGGGCGCAAGCGTCTGGAGTTTGACGACCAGCCCGGTGTCGACCTCGCTCCAGAGCCGGTAGCCAAAACGCAAGTTGTCCAGTGGCTTGAACCAGACCACATCGGCCAGGTACCCTGCCACGCGATCCTGACCCAGCCGCGTGGCGGCGTAGTACTGCGGGATGGCCGTGCCCGCAACCAATGAGACGCGGGGAAAGGTGGTACCCGTGTCACGGCGATCGGTACGAACCGTGCGGGTGTCTTGCGAAAACGTGCGTACCTCATCATTGCGACGAAACACCGTGCGCCGGTGGCCATTGAGGGACTCCACGCGCTCGAAGCGGTTGCGCTCGTCGCAGGCGTGCCAAATTTTTGAGGTTGACATCGCACCCGATGCCGAAAGTACGACGAACGTACCGGTGTAGGCATGCCGACACGGCGCGCTTTGCACTCGCTCGACCCACTGCGTCACGTCACGCTCACGCGTGGCGCTGACGTCTTGAGAGCCCCTGGCAATGGCCGCTGAACCCGCCGGGACAGCGGCTTCGTTGGCACTCGCGCCAAACACGCACCACAGCGCCGCAGCGCCCACAAACTGGCGGCACAAGCGGGGCGCCGCTGTCGCCGCGAGTCGCTTCGCAGGCGTGGCAGCCTCGCCCCGGACCCCGTCCATCACAACCCTCATGCTCAACGGCCCGGCGATTCAAACGTTGCGTTACGCAGGAAGCCAGCCGGCATCTGCAAGGCCGCTGTGCCGCCAAACTGCCGGTGCGCGGCCAACAGCTCATCCAAACGGGGGTCACGAATCATGATCTGCTGCCCATCAGCGTCCGCCACCGCCACCACGGGGGCAGCGGGATCTGCTGCAGTTGCGGTTGGGGTCACGGCCGGGGCCAGTTGCGGGGCGGCACCCGCCAAAACCTGCCCGCCCGTCTGAAGGCTTGTCAGCGAGGACCAGCCGACCGCAGCCACCGCCGCAAGGGAGGCAAAGCCAGCCGCCATCTTCCAGCGAAAGACAGAGGCATTGGCGGCGTTTTCGCGCTCCGCGCCTGCCACGCGACGGGGCACATCCTCAGCCAGAGGAGCGCCGACTGGCAACGCCTGGCGGGCGATCTCTTCACGCAAGCGCGACATAAACGCCGTGCTGACGGGTTGTGCAAGATCCGGGGATCGCAGCACATCGCCGACCAGGTGATAGACCTCCCACGTCGAATGGCTGTCCTCGTGGGCACAGAGATCGAGTGCGCAGGCCAGTTCCGCGCCTTGAAGCTCGCCGTCGGCCAGCGCCGAGAGCAACTCGCGGCTGGCAAGTTCAGGGTTGGCAGC
>JBKCTS010000315.1:0-5403 GCA_046318695.1 Acidovorax sp. | reverse complement strand
GGGCTGATTTGGGGCAAGGGCTCCAGGCCGGTGTCGAGGCCTGCTTTTTGGCGGCAAATACCGCTGGCGGAATCCGCGGCCAGACCCTCCGGCTTGTCAGCAAGGACGACCGCTACCTGCCCGAAGAAACCGTCAATCTCACCCGTGAGCTGATTGCACAAGAGAGGCCCGCAGCCTTGATCGCCTACCGGGGCACCGCCAATACCTTGGCCTTGATCAAGTCCGATTTGCTGGTCAAAAACGGCATCACCCTGGTGGGCACACTGACCGGGGCCAAAGAAATTCAAGGCGCGGATGGGATATTGAATTTACGCACCTCGTACGAACGCGAACTCGCCGAACTGGTGGGCCAGGTGCAGCGCATGGTCCTGGACACCTTGGCGGTGCTGTACGCAGACGATGCTTTCGGTCGCACGGGTTTGGCAGCGATTGAACAGGCCGCCGCCGCCAACGGCAGCAAGGTTTTGGCCAAAGTGTCCTACGACAAAGCACCTGACAAGGTCGATGCCTCATTGAATGCGGCCGCCAAACAATTGGCCGCCGCTGGCGCCAAGGCCGTCATTTTGGTGGCGGTGGGCGACCCGGTCTATGCCTTTATCAAGGCGTTTCGTCCGCTCAACCAGGCCAGCAGGGTTTTTTGCATGTCTGTGGTGGACCCTGCGGCGGTGGTGAAACGCTGTGGTGTTGAGGTTGCGGCAGGCATTGGGTTTTCGCAGGTCTATCCCTTCCCCTACTCGGAAAAAACCAACTTGGTTCGGGAGTACCGCCGCGCCCTGGCCAAGCTGCCCAACGCGCCTGAACCCAACTATTTCAGCCTCGAAGGCTATGTGTATGCGCGGGTGCTGGTGGAGGCCCTTAAACGGGCCCCCGACTCCCCGACCGAGGTGCAAGTGAGCAAGGCACTGATGAACCTGCCCGCCATGGACTTGGGTGGTTTGCGCATCCAAATTGATCCACAAACCCGCAACGGCATGCGCTACACTGATCTCACGGTTCTCACTCGCCAGGGCAGGTTGGTTGGCTGAAATTTGTTACCTCCGAGTTCATGGAAATCTATCAACTGCGCGCGTTTCTGGCTGTGTCTCGTTTAGGCCACCTCACGCGTGCCGCAGAACAGTTGCACCTTACTCAGCCTGCCGTGTCCAAGCAGGTCAAAGCCCTGGAGCAAGATCTCGGTGTGCTGCTGTTTGAGCGCCAGCCCACCGGCATGGTGCTCACCCGGGAAGGCCGCGCGTTATTCCCCCTCGCCGAGCGCACCTTGTTCGATGCCATGGAGCTGCTCAACCAGGCCCGAGGGCTTCGGGGCGAAGTGTCAGGCGATGTGGTCATTGGCACGATCATCGATCCCGACACGCTCAGACTCGGCTCATTCCTCGGGGCGCTTTTGGCTTACTTTCCCAAAGTGCAGGCGCGCCTGCAGCACGGTATTTCAGGCTGGGTGCTGGAGCGGGTGTGTGCCGGGGACCTGCACTGCGGTTTTTGCCTGGGCCCCGTGCTCGACCCCGATGTGACGAGCCTGCCCATGCGCACCTTGCAATATGTAGTGATTGCCCCGCCACAGTGGAAGGAACGCCTGCAGCAGGCGGATTGGGCTGCAATGGCCGCCATGCCCTGGATCGGCACACCCAGCCACAGCTCGCAACACCGCTTGGTGCACAGCATGTTTGCAGAACGGGGCCTCAGTGTGACGCCTGTGGTGGAAGCCGATCAGGAAGCGTCGATGGTGAGTCTGGTGCGCAACGGCGTGGGCCTGGCCACGATGCGCGACGACTTGGCCCTGGAAGCACAGCGCCGCGGCGAAGTGTGCGTGTGGCCTGGCACCGTGCAAGACTGTCCCTTATCCTTTATCTTCAAGACAGCGCGCCGCGACGATGTGCTGGTTGCGGCGTGTCGCAAGGCGTTGGCCGAGGTGTGGCCAAGCGATTGATATTGACAAACCACCCGGCGCATTCATAAAACCTCGCAGCAAACCCCACAGAAAGGGTCACAAGGCCATGTTGAACCACTCTACTTTGTCTTCACGCAGTGCGCCCGCTAACCCATGGTGGTCTTTGCTGACGCGACTGAAAATCGCACAGCGACTGGGCATGGTTCTTGGCATCATCCTGCTGCTGTTCCTGCTGGTGGCGGCTGTGGGTTACTGGGGAACCTCGTCCACCCGCAACGAGGCGGTCAGTTTTGTGGACACCAAACTCAGCCTGTCGCAACAGGTGGCACAGGTGAGCCTGAGCCTGGCGCGCAGCCGTGCCTTCGAAAAAGACGTGATTCTTTTCCTGGGCGACAACGTCTCCGTGGGTAAGGCCAAAGCCAGTTGGCAGGCCGAACAAAAAGAACTCAATGACGGCTTGCAAAACTTGGGCACCATGCTTGGGGGCATGGATGCTGAGGCACAGCTCGATGACATCAAGCAAAGAATCAAGGCCTATCAAACGCGCTTTACCGGCATCCTGACCCAAGTGGAAATGGGGGCACTGGATAACGCCATGGCAGCCAACCGGCTGATGCGTGCCGTGAATGCCGACGTGGAGGCAGCCAGCAATGCCATGAACCAGATTGGGCAGACGGTTGCTCAGCAAGCCAACACTGCCAAGGTCGGTCTCGAGGCACGTTACCAACACCTGCTCAGAGCAGGCGCGGTGATCGTGCTGCTGGCGTTGGCGCTGGCCGCTGTGTTGGGTTGGGCGACCACCTTGAGCGTGGTGACCCCGCTGCATGAGGGCAAGCGTGTGGCGCAAAGCATTGCCGATGGTCTTTTGTATGAACAGATCGACGTGCGCGGCCGTGACGAATTGGCCGAGCTGCTCGGAGCCTTGCGCAACATGCAAAACAGTTTGACGGTGACGGTGTCGGGGGTTCAAGACAGCATCTCGGAAATCTCCACCGCTTCCAACGAGATTGCCCAGGGAAACCATGACCTGAGTGTTCGCACCGAACATCAGGCAGGCAATCTACAAACCACCGCAAACAACCTGGTACACCTGACCGACACAGTGCAACAAAACGCGAGTGCGGCCAACCAGGCCAAGACCCTGGCGCAGGAGGCCACCCAGGTGGCTGAAGACGGGGGGCGCGTGATGGGCGAAGTGGTGAGCACCATGACCGGCATCAAGCAGGCCTCGGACAAGATCACCGACATCATCGCCGTCATCAACAACCTGGCAGTCCAGACCCACCTCCTGGCGCTCAACGCAGCCGTTGAGGCCGCGCGCGCAGGGGAGCAGGGCCGTGGATTCGCCGTGGTGGCGGGCGAGGTGCGCGTGCTCGCGCAGCGCTCGGCCAGCGCGGCCAAGGAAATTGCCGCACTGATTGGCACCTCGGTGGAGCAGGTAGGCCAGGGTGAACGGCGGGTTCAGGCCGCTGGCGACACCATGCAGCGCGTGGTGGTGGCCATTCGTCAGGTGGCGGACATCGTGGTCGGGATTGCTGCAGCATCCTCGACGCAAAGCTCGTCCATTGCAGAGGTGAGCGGCGCAGTCGTGCAGTTGGACCAAATGACCCAACAAAACTCCGCCTTGGTGGAGGAAAGTGCCGCGGCAGCCGAAAGCCTGCGCGAGCAAACCGAGCGCTTGACGCAAGCCATGCAGGTCTTCAAGACGTCAGCGGTTTGATCCAGCAACTGTGCAGCAGGGTCGCCCACCTGGGCCGCCCTGAGCTGCATGCCCCGGTGGCCAGGCATGGCGGCTGTTGACGGTGGGGCCAGTGAAGGCGCGACGAACCTGAAATAATCGTGCCCCATGTCACTCCTGCCCCATCAGCTTGAATTGCTTTCGCCCGCGCGCGATGCCGACATTGGCATCGAAGCCATCAACCATGGCGCCGATGCCGTCTATATCGGTGGCCCCGCCTTCGGCGCGCGCGCCAGTGCGGGCAACGAGATCCGGGACATTGAGCGCCTGGTGCGCCATGCGCACCGCTTCAACAGCCGCATCTTCATCACGCTCAACACCATCTTGCGCGATGACGAACTGGAGGCAGCGCGCCAGATGGCCTGGCAGGTGTATGAGGCCGGGGCAGACGCGCTGATCATCCAGGACATGGGCCTGCTGGAAATCGACCTGCCGCCCATCCAGTTGCACGCCAGCACCCAGACCGACATTCGCACGCCCGAGAAGGCGCGTTTTTTACAGGACTGCGGCCTGTCGCAGATCGTGCTGGCACGCGAGCTGACGGTGCAGCAGATCGCCGCCGTGCACAAGGCCCTGGGCCCGGTCGATGCGCCCGGCCGGGCCAACATCGAGTTCTTCATCCATGGCGCTTTGTGCGTGGCCTACAGCGGTCAGTGCAACATCAGCCATGCGCAGACCGGCCGCAGTGCCAACCGTGGCGACTGCAGCCAGGCCTGTCGCCTGCCCTACCAGGTGACCGACGCCCAGGGCCGCATCATCGCGCACGACAAGCATGTGCTCTCGATGAAGGACAACAACCAAAGCGACAACTTGCGCGCCCTCATCGATGCAGGCGTGCGCAGCTTCAAGATCGAAGGCCGCTACAAGGACATGGGCTATGTGAAAAACATCACCGCCCATTACCGTACGCTGCTCGATGAGATCATCGAAGAGCGCGAGGCCGAGGGGCGCCCGCTTGGCAGGTCCTCCAGCGGACGCACGACGTTCACCTTCACGCCCGACCCGCTGCAGAACTTCAACCGCGAGTTCACCGACTATTTCGTGACGGGCCGCAAGGAGGACATTGGCGCGTTCGATACGCCCAAAAACCCGGGCCAGGCCATCGGCTGGGTCACCAAAGTGGGGCCCGATTATGTGGAACTGGAAGTCAGCGACCCGGCCACCGTGCTGCACAACGGCGATGGGCTGTGCTACTACGACCTGCACAGGGAGCTGGTGGGCATGGCCATCAACGTGGCTGAGCCGGTATCCCACCGCAGCCTGACCCATTGGCGCGTGTACCCCAAAGACCCCATGGAGGGCTTCAAGGACCTGCGCAAAGGCACTGAAATCAACCGCAACCGCGATATGGACTGGGTGCGTCCGCTGGAGAAAAAATCCAGCGACCGCCGCATCGGCCTGTGGGCGCACCTGGGCGAGACGCCCACCGGCTTTCGCCTCGCGTTGACCGACGAAGACGGGAATGTGGGCCACGCCGAGGTGCAGCACGCGCACCAGCCTGCCGACCACGCTGCCAAAGCCGAGACCAGCCTGCGCGAGCAACTGGGCCGCTTTGGCGCAACGGCCTTTGCGGTGCATGACATCGCCTTGCAACTGTCTGAGCCGTGGTTTGTGCCCGCGTCGGTGCTCAACGCGCTGCGCCGCGACGCCGTGGCTGACCTGCAGACCTGCCGCAGCCGCAACTTCGCTCGCCTGCCGCGCGCCACGCCGGTGGATCCGCCGGTGGCCTACCCCGAGGACTCCCTCTCGTTCCTGGGCAACGTGCTCAACCTCAAGG
>JBKCTS010000314.1:0-4368 GCA_046318695.1 Acidovorax sp. | reverse complement strand
GACCTGCGCACCGAGTGGTGGTACATCACGGGCCATGCCGCAGCGGGCGGGCGTGAGTGGGGGTTTCAGGTGACGTTCTTTCGCTCGCGCGTGGATGCGGCGCAGGGCCTGCGCTCGGCCTTTGCGGCGCGACAACTGCTGTTTGCCCATGCGGCGGTTACCGACCTCAAAGGCCAGCGGCTGCTGCACGACCAGCGCATTGCACGGGCGGGCTTTGGGGTGGCGCAGGCCAGCGAGGCCGACACCGCCTTGCGCCTGCACGACTGGAGCCTGGTGCGCAGCCCTATCGACCAGACCACTGCCCCCGACACGACCGGGCCACGCAGCCGCTATGCGGCCCGCATCCAGGGTGAGCAGTTTGGCTTGCAATTGCAGTTCGACAGCACACAGCCCGTGCTTGTGCAAGGCCACCAGGGCCTGTCGCGCAAGGGGCCCGATACCGAGCAGGCCAGCTACTACTACAGCCAGCCCCAGCTGACCGTGAGTGGCACCATCGCGCTGGGCGGCGAGCGCCTGGCCATCAACCCCGCGCAGGCCCGCGCCTGGATGGACCACGAGTGGAGTGAGTCGCTGCTGCACCCCGACGCGCAGGGGTGGGACTGGATTGGCATGAACCTGCTCGATGGCAGCGCGCTGACGGCGTTTCGCCTGCGGCGAGCGGATGGCACGGCGCTGTGGGCTGGGGGGTCGTGGCGGGCAAGCAATCGGGCCGCTGCCCAAGCCTTCGACGCGAGCGAGGTGGTGTTCACGCCGCAGCGTTTTTGGACCAGCCCGCACAGCGGTGCGCGCTACCCGGTGCAATGGCGGGTGCAAACGCCTGCCGGTACGTTTGAGGTTCGCAGTCTGCTCGACAGCCAGGAGCTGGACAGCAGCAGCTCCACCGGCGCAATCTACTGGGAAGGCCTGTCGGAGCTGCGCGAAGCCGCCAGCGGCAAGGTCGTGGGCCGTGGCTACCTGGAGATGACTGGGTACGCCAAGGCACTTAGGATGTAGGGAATCTCTGCATAACTCCCTGCGGGCCGCGCTGGCGCGGGCTCGGGCAGTCCACGGCGTTGCTTTTTTGCCAATAGCTCGGCTATTGGCTGCAAAAACCGCCTTGTGGCCTATCCCGATCCGCACCAGCGCATCCTCGCGAGGGTTATGCAGAGCTTCCATAAAAAAATAACTGGATTTATTCATAGTCTTGAGCAACTCAACAATGATCTTGGCTGCATCCGCCGGACCCAGTTCCAACGGATCCACCCTCGACAACGGCTTGCCGCCACCTTGGCGAACCTGTTCAGCCCGCCCGCCCAGCCCATCGGATCAGTCTGCGCACACCGCCCCGGCCTGCTTTCCTGGCTGCGGAAACAGTTGTAGTGCAGTTGCGTCGCTTTGTCGACGTGTTGACCTCCGGGATGCTGGTGGCGCCCGTGGTGGATTTGGTTGTTTCATTGTTGAACCGCTTGGCGCGGTTGTGGGCTGCTCGTCAGATTCATCCTGCCTCAGCAGGAATGCCCACCCTCCTGGCCCTACACTGCAGCCCATGTCCAATCGCCCCTCATCGCCCGCATCGCGCGGCGCCCCTCGCTCGCTCACTGGCCTGCTGCCCTTTCTGCGGCCTTACCGTGGCCGCATTGCAGTCGCGGGCGTTTTTCTGGTGCTTGCCGCTTTGGCAACGCTGGCCTTTCCAATGGCACTGCGCGGCCTCATCGATGGCGGCCTGCTCGCGGGTGACCGTGGCGCGCAGGCCATGGCATTGCGCGAACACTTTGAGGTGCTTTTTGCTGTGGCCGTGGCGCTGGGCGTATTTTCCGCAGCGCGTTTTTATACGGTGAGCTGGCTGGGCGAACGCGTGACGGCCGACCTGCGCAATGCCGTGTACGGCCATGTGTTGCAGCAAAGCCCGGAGTTCTTTGAATCCACACAGACCGGCGAGGTGCTGTCGCGTCTGACCACCGATACCACGCTGGTGCAGACGGTGGTCGGCTCGTCGCTGTCCATGGGGTTGCGCAATGCGGTCATGGGCGTGGGGGCGCTTGCCATGCTGGTGTGGAGCAACCCCTATGTGATGGCGCAGGTGCTTGCTGCGGTGGTACTGGTGGTCTTGCCCACCATGTGGATCGGCCGCCGCGTGCGCCGCCTCTCGCGCGACAGCCAGGACCGGGTGGCCGATTCCAGCGCCATCGCGGCCGAGGTGCTCAACGCTGTACCCGTGGTGCAAAGCTACACGGCCGAGCCGCGCGAATCCGCACGGTTTGGCCGCGCCACCGACAGCGCGTTCCAGGTCGCGGTGCGGCGCAGCAGAGCCCGTGCGTTGCTGGTGGCTTTCATCATCATCGCCAACGCGGCGTTGTTGCTGTGGGGGCTGTATCGCGGCACGCAGGCCGTGCTGGCCGGGCAGATGACTGCCGGTCACCTTGGGCAAACCGTGGTGTATGTGATTTTGGTGGCGGGCTCGGTGGCCGTGCTCGGCGAGGTGTATGGCGACCTGCTGCGCGCGGCCGGCGCGACCGAGCGCCTGATGGAGCTTTTGTCGAGCCGCTCGCCGGTTGCCAACCCCGCCCAACCCCAGGAACTGCCGCTTTCGGGCCAAGGGCTGATGGTGGAGTTTGACAGGGTGGAATTCCACTATCCGTCGCGCCCGTCGCATCCGGCGCTTCGCAGCTTTTCACTCACGCTGCGGCCCGGCGAGACCGTAGCGCTGGTGGGCGCCAGCGGCGCGGGAAAGACCACGGTGTTCCAACTGCTTGAACGCTTTTACGACGTATCCAACGACCGGGGGCAAGCCCCCCCGGCTGGCGCAGCTGAGGCAGTGCAACACGGCACACCCGCGCAGCCGAACCACGCGGCTTGCGCGGCCGATGCAGACCACCCAGGCAGCAGGGTTGCCACGGAGGCGGCCGGGTGCGGGGGTGCAATCCGCCTGAACGGCGTGGACATACGCCATTTGCGCCTGTCCACCCTGCGTTCGGCCATCGGCACCGTACCGCAGGACGCCGTGATCTTCTCGGCCTCGGCGTTGGAAAACATCCGCTACGGCCGCCCCGACGCCAGCGAGGCCGAGGTGATTGCGGCTGCACAGGCCGCGTTCGCGCATGATTTCATCACCGCCTTGCCTGAAGGCTACGGTACGTTTCTGGGCGAACGTGGCGTGCGCCTGTCCGGTGGCCAGCGGCAACGCATCTCCATTGCGCGAGCCATGCTCAAGGACCCGCCCTTGCTGCTGCTCGATGAGGCCACCAGCGCGCTGGACGCCGAAAGCGAACGCATGGTGCAGGCTGCCCTCGATACCGCCATGCAGCGGCACACGGGACGGCGCACCACCCTCGTGATTGCGCACCGGCTTGCCACGGTCCAGAACGCAGACCGCATCGTGGTGCTGGAGCATGGCCAGATCGTCGAGGAAGGAACCCATGCGGCGCTGATGGAGCGTGCAGGCGTTTATGCGCGGCTGGCGGCGCTGCAGTTCACCGCCTGAGCAACGCCATCAGCGCGGGCGCAGGAATCGGGCAGGATGCAGGGGGCTGCGCCCTACAACACGGTAGGCGTGCCGCAGTTTGCTACATTTAAGATAGCAACAAAACAAGTCTGGCTGCGCGTATCGCGGCGATTTTTCTTAGAAAAGCCTCGATGTATTGGGACTCCACGCCCCGCAGCGCGCCCGCCCATGCCCAGCCCCCGCCATACCCCGCTGCCCACCACACCGGTAGGGCCCCACGGTATCCAGGCCGGGCCGTCAACCACCGCCCTGCAGCAAAAATCCCAAGCGCTTCACTGCAAGGTTTCTTTCGCTGCCGCAGGTAACGGGAGCGGCAGCACCGCCACGCCATCGTCGAGAAGCGCCATCGCATCTTCGACCGTGGCCTGACCTCGGATGGCGCGCTCGGGTGCCTCACCGTGGTGAATGCGCCGGGCTTCTTGCGCGAAGTCGACGCCCACGTCCTCCGCATGGCGCGCAAGGTGCCGCGCCGCCCGCAACCACGCAGCCTGGATCGCCTGGGCAAGCGCTGAACCATCGCCGCCGTCCAAGTAAACGCCATCTGCGCCGCGCTCCTGCCCTGTGCCGCAAGCACCTACTGCAGCGCCGCTGGCGGCATCAGAACGCGGCGGCTCAGGGTCGCGCCCTGGGTGCGCGTCTGCAGGTGGGCGTGCGCCAAGGTTCAGCCGTGGGGCACTCAGGCGCTTTTCGACGTGGCGATCGTCGCACAGCGGGCATTGGACGAGCTCGCGCTGCTTTTGCGACTGGAAGTCGCTTTCGGAAGCAAACCACCCCTCAAAGAGGTGGCCTTGGCTGCACTGAAGATCGAGAACCTTCATGACGGATGGGCGCCTGACTTGCCGGACAGAAGGGAATCACCCGTAGCGGCGCAGAAGATAGCGGTAGAC
>JBKCTS010000313.1:0-1516 GCA_046318695.1 Acidovorax sp. | reverse complement strand
CAGCAGGCCCGCACGGGCCTGGTCTGCGCGACGGGCGGCTGCGTCCAACTGCGCGCGTGCCGACTGCCAGGCGGTATCGTAGGTGCGCGCTGATTCCACCATCTCCAGCAGGCTTTGCGCCTGCGCCGGGGCGCTCAGCGCAGCACCCAGCGCCAGGGAAAGAAGGCTCAGGGAAAAGGGCCGTGGCAATGTCATGAAAGTCCTTCGAGGGGGTCTGCAGATCGGATGGGTTGCGCGGACGGAGCAGGCGCCGGTGACATCGGTCAATAGCGCGGAACAGCCGGGTCGCTTTCGAGGGACCAGGCATCGATGCCGCCGGTGATGTTGGCCACCTGCTCAAATCCGTTTTGCGCCAGGAACGCCGCCACGCGCATGCTGCGTGCGCCGTGGTGGCACAGGCAGGCAATGGGCCGGCCAGCGTCCAGTTCTGCAAGGCGGTACGGCACCTCGCCCATGGGGATGCTCACCAGGTCAAAACCCTGCGCTGCAACGCTGGCGGTCTGCCGCTCCCACGGTTCTCGAACGTCCAGCACCACGGCACGGGCGCCTTGCGGTGCAGCGGCAGCGGCTGCAAACCAGTCAGACAGTTGGGCGGGACGGACGTGATCGATCATGCAGGGCTCCGCAGTGGGGGGTCAGAACGTGAAGCCGGATGGCTCAGGGAAGTGCAGGAGGCGGGGTGCGATGGTGTCCCAGGGCGCAGTCGTCTCCATGCGGTTACCGGTGCGGCGGGTCAGGGTGAAACGCATGACCGGTTCACTGCCCACAATGGCGCCCAGGCGGCCACCATCGCGCAGCAGGGCCAGCAGCGATGACGGCACCTCGGCCACCGAGCCGCTGAGCACGATCACATCAAAGGGGCCATCGGCAATGGTGTCGCGGGCACCGTCGGCCTGGCGCACCTCGGCATTCTGGATGCCTGCGTTGCGCAGGTTGTCACGCGCCATGCTGACCAGCGCGGGGTTGATTTCCAGCGAGACCACCCGCTCTGCGCGGTGTGCCAGCAAGGCGGCCATGTAGCCTGAACCCGCGCCGATTTCGAGCACGCGGTCGGTCGGCTGCACTTTCAAATCCTGCAACATGCGGGCTTCCATGCGCGGCTGCAGCATGCTCTGGCCCAGGCGCACGGCTTCTTCGGCATCGCCCGCCACCAGCGGGATCTCGATGTCCATGAACGCCATGCTGCGGTAGGCGGCGGGCACAAAGTCCTCACGGTGCACCACGGCCAGCAGGTCCAGCACATCGCCATCCAGCACGTTCCAGGGCCGGATCTGCTGCTCGATCATGTTGTAGCGGGCCTGGGCGATCGGGTCGCTGGTGTTGGCAGAGGTGTTCAGTGGCATGTTCATGGAATTTCTCCGTGGGGACGGGTGTCGGGACGATCAGGACAAACCCTCAATTTTAGGCGCCTCTTGGGCAGGCGCTGCGCCGCCCATGCGCCGCCGGGCCCAACGGGCCAGATCGTCCATGTAGCAGTACACCACCGGCACGACCACCAGGGTCAGCAGCGATGACG
>JBKCTS010000312.1:0-4642 GCA_046318695.1 Acidovorax sp. | reverse complement strand
GTCGTACACCATGGCATGGACCGTCTTGTGGTCCAGCGCATCGACGTTGATGCGGCGCACGTCGCCGTGGACGCGGATCATCGGTGGCAGCCCGGCGGACAGGTGAAGGTCGGAGGCCTTGTTCTTGACGCTGAACGCGAGCAATTGGGTGATGTCCACGGATTCCCTCTAATCGTTTGATACGCTTGCCAAACATTATGACCACGATTGCTAACAACCTCCAACAGGTGCAGGGGCGAATCGCGCAAGCCTGTAAGGCTGCTGGGCGCGACGCCGGAAACGTCTTGTTACTTGCCGTATCAAAGACGTTTGGACCCGATGCAGTGGCAGAGGCGGCGGCGGCCGGGCAGCGCGCATTTGGGGAGAACTACATCCAGGAGGCCGTCGACAAAATCCTTGCGCTGCGCGATATGCCCGCCTTGTCCGGCGGCGGGCTGCAGTGGCATTGCATCGGGCCCATTCAGAGCAACAAGACGCGCCTGGTGGCCGAGCACTGTGACTGGGTCCACACGGTGGACCGTTTGAAGATCGCCGAGCGTTTGTCGGCGCAACGCCCGGCCCACCTGCCGCCGCTGCAGGTGTGCATCCAGGTCAACATGGACGGGGGCGCCACCAAGTCGGGTGTGCCGCCACAAGAGGCCGTGGCGTTGGCGCAGGCCATAGCGCTATTGCCGCGCCTACGGGTGCGCGGGCTGATGAGCATCCCGGATGTCGCTCCCGATTTTTCCGCCCAACTGGCCGTGCACCAGGCGACGCGGCGGCTGTTCGACCAGATCGCGGCGGCGCGGCTGGCTAGGCTGGAAGCGTTCGACACCCTGTCTATGGGCATGACGGCGGATCTGGAGGCTGCCATCCAGGCGGGCAGCACCATGGTGCGCGTGGGGACCGGCATTTTTGGCGTCCGCACGCGGGCGACGCCCTGACTCCGGGCGGCTTGCGGTGTTCGGGTGTGTCTGTGGCCCGAATGCACAGGCTGCCGCGGTGCCCCTCAGCCCTGAAACCGTGCCACGCAATCGAGCGCGGCGTCCACATCGGCCGCGCTCACGTCCAGGTGCGTCACCCAGCGCAGGCGGGTGGCGCCGCCGTAGAGGCTGCTGGTCACGCGCACCTGGTGGGCGGCAAGCCACGCCACAAAAGCCGGGGCTACATCCCCTGCCAGATCGGTGAACAGGATGTTCGTCTGCCACGGATGCGCCGTGAGGCGGCCTTGCAGCACGGGGTGACGCTGCCCGGCACCGGCCAGGCCCTGCGCCAGTCGGGCCAGGTTGGCGTGGTCGTCTGACAGGCGGCGCACATGGTGCTCCAGCGCAAACTGGCCTGCTGCGGCCAGCACGCCCGCCTGCCGCATCCCACCGCCCAGGATCTTGCGCGTGCGCCGGGCCTGCCGGATGAAGTCGCGCGTGCCCAGCACCAGCGAGCCTACCGGGGCGCCCAGGCCCTTGCTTAGGCATACCGAGGCCGAGTCGAAGTGGCTGCACAGCGCGCGTGCCTCGTCGTACACATCCGTTGCATTGCGTGCAGCGTTGGCCGTGGCTGCATTGAACAGCCGCGCGCCGTCCAGGTGCAGCGCCAGCCCCCGGCTGCGCGCCAGCTGCGCTGCCTCGGCAACATACGCTGGCGGCAGCACCTGACCGCCCGTGGTGTTCTCCAGCACCAAAAGCCGCGTGCGCGCAAAGTGCGGATCGTCGGGTTTGATCGCCGCGGCGATGTCGGTCAGGCGCAGCGTGCCGTCGGGCTGCGTTTCCACCGGCTGCGGCTGGATGGAGCCCAGCACCGCCATGCCACCTGCCTCCCAGCGGTAGGTGTGCCAGCTCTGCCCCACGATGGCCTCGTCGCCGCGCTGGCAGTGGCCCCACAGGGCGATCAGGTTGGTCTGCGTGCCCGATGGCGCAAACAGCGCGGCCTCAATGCCCAGCAGTGCGGCCGCGTGCTCCTGCAGCGCGTTGACCGAGGGGTCGTCGGCAAACACGTCGTCGCCCAGCGGGGCTCTGAACATGGCCTCGCGCATGGCGGGAGTGGGCTGTGTCACGGTGTCGCTGCGAAAGTCGGGCATGGCGGTGCAATGGGCAAAACTGGCATCGTAGCGGCGCATCATCGTGCCAGGCACTGCGGGGGTTTCTTTCAGGGGGGGCTGTCGCTGGGTTGCGGTGCGTGCGCGCGACCTGCCCCGAAGATTTCCAGCGCGGCCCGAGCAGCCGACACCGGGGCATCAGTCCCTGCACGACCCGCTCGGTGCGTGCTAAGCTGGTTCGGCCAGCCTGCCCCGCGCCGGGGCGGCGCCCCTGTTTCATGGAGACCTTGCACCATGCCCGGACTGCTACCCGATATCGACCCCGACGGCCTGCTTGAGTTTTCGGTGGTCTACACCGACCGTGCGCTCAACCACATGTCCAAGCGCTTCACCGGCGTCGTGCAGGACATCCTGGCTACGCTCAAAGAGGTCTACCACGCGCACACGGCCGTGCTGGTGCCCGGCAGCGGCACCTTTGGCATGGAAGCGGTGGCGCGGCAGTTTGCCAACCAGCAAAAAGTGCTCATCGTGCGCAACGGCTGGTTCAGCTACCGCTGGACGCAGATCTTTGACGCCGACAAGGGCCTGGGCGGCGGCTCGGTGGTGTGCAAGGCGCGCCAGCAGGGCAGTGGCCCGCAGGCGCCGTGGACGCCCTGCCCGGCCGACGAGGTGGCGGCCACCATCCGCGCCGAAAAGCCCAAGGTGGTGTTTGCGCCGCACGTCGAGACATCCAGCGGCATCATCCTGAGTGACGACTACCTGCGCACCATCACGGCCGCCGCGCACGAGGTGGGCGCGCTGTTTGTGCTCGATTGCGTGGCCTCCGGCGCGATGTGGGTGGACATGCAGGCCACCGGCGTGGATGTTCTGATCTCCGCGCCGCAAAAGGGCTGGAGCGGCTCGCCGTGCTGCGCCATGGTGATGCTGAGCGAACGTGCGCGTCTGGCGATTGACGGCACCACCAGCAGCAGTTTCGCGTGCGATCTCAAGAAGTGGATGCAGATTGCCGAGGGCTACGAAAAAGGCCAGCACGCCTATCACACCACCATGCCCACGGATGCCCTAGTGCGCCTGCGCGATGTCATGGCCGAAACGCGTGCCTACGGCTTTGCCAAGGTCCGTGAGGAACAGATTGCGCTGGGAGCCAAGGTGCGCGCGCTGATGGAATCGCGCGGCTTTCCCAGCGTGGCCGCCGATGGATGGAAGGCGCCCGGTGTGGTGGTGAGCTACACCACCGACCCCGGCATCCAAAATGGCAAGAAGTTCATGGAAGTCGGCCTGCAGACGGCCGCGGGTGTGCCGCTGCAGTGCGACGAGGGGCCGGATTTCAAGAGCTTCCGCATCGGCCTGTTTGGCCTGGAGAAGTGGCACAACGTGGACCGCACGGTGGGCCACCTGGCCAAGGCGCTGGACCAGATTGCTGCAACTGCCAAGCCTGCCGTTGCCGCCTGACCGCAGGGCAACCGGCACCAGCCCCCCCGTTCGCTGCGCCGCGCCAGCAGCCGCGCGACCATGCCCACCATGGGGATGGGCAGGGGCGGCTTCAGACCATGCGACAGGGCCTCGCCCACCGACTGCATGGGCAGCAACAAGGCCAGGCCTTGCAAGGCTTTCCGAGCTGTGGGGTCAGAACCGGGGCAGATCGGGATGCTTGATCTGTCCGCCGCGCACCAGCATCTTTCCGTATTCGGCGCAGCGTTGCAGCGTGGGGATCACCTTGCCCGGGTTGAGCAGGCCGGCCGGGTCAAACGCATGCTTGATGCCGAACATCTGCGCGTTCTCCTCGGGCGAGAACTGCACGCACATGCTGCTGAGCTTTTCGACGCCCACGCCATGCTCGCCCGTCACCGTGCCGCCCATGGCCACGCTGGTTTCCAGGATGTCGGCACCGAACAGCTCGCAGCGGCGCAGCTGGTCGGCATCGTTCGCATCGAACAGGATCAGCGGGTGCAGGTTGCCGTCGCCGGCGTGGAACACGTTCAGGCACTTGAGGCCGTACTTTTCTTCCATGCCTGCAATGGCTTCCAAGATGTCGGCCAGGCGCTTGCGCGGGATGGTGGAGTCCATGCACATGTAGTCGGGGCTGATGCGCCCGCTGGCCGGGAAGGCGTTCTTGCGGCCGCTCCAGAATTTCAGGCGCTGGGCTTCGTCGCGGCTCACGGCGATGGCGGTGGCACCCGCGCCGCGCAGTACCTCGGTCATGCGGCCGATTTCTTCCTCGACCTCCTCGGGCGTGCCGTCGCTCTCGCACAGCAAAATGGCAGCGGCGCTCAGGTCGTAGTCGGCATGCACAAAGTCTTCGACGGCGGCGGTCATGGGGCCGTCCATCATTTCCAGGCCCGCCGGGATGATGCCGGCCGCGATCACTGCCGCCACCGCGTCGCCTGCTTTGCGCACATCGTCAAAGCTGGCCATGATGCAGCGCGCCAGTTGCGGTTTGGGCACCAGCCGGACGGTGACCTCGGTGGTCACGGCCAGCATGCCCTCGCTGCCGATCACGGCGGCCAGCAGGTCGTAGCCGGGGGCATCCAGCGCTTCGCTGCCAAATTCCACCGGCTCACCTTCTACCGTGAAGCCCTTGACCTTGAGCACGTTGTGCACCGTGAGGCCGTATTTCAGGCAGTGCACCCC
>JBKCTS010000311.1:0-1537 GCA_046318695.1 Acidovorax sp. | reverse complement strand
TCGCGCTGCACCTGCATGATGTCGGCGGGCGTGGGGCCGACAAACAGCATGATGAAGTCATCGCGTGACTCCGCGTTGCCTTCCTCGTCCTCTTCGTCAAAGTCGGTATCGTAGAACGTCACCTCAATGGCCGCGCCCTGCTCGGACAGTTCATTGAGGCTCATGCACATTTCATCGAGAGACTGACGAAAGTCATCGTCGCCGCGCACGGTCCAGCACATCTGAAGCAGGTGTTCTTGTGCGTCGAACCTGATGCCAGGCTCTTCCTCGTACGCGCTCGCAGCCCCATCGGCCAGCGACCGCGCCCCCGCATACTTCCACAGAGGCTTCAGTGCATCCTGGATCTGCTCGAATCCCACGTCTGCGCGCAGTTGCACTTGTCCATGGACGTGAATTTCAAAGGGTGGGTTGTAACTTGACATGATTGATTCGTAATGGTGCCCCGAGCCGGGATCGAACCGGCACGCCCCTTTTCAGGAAAGCGGCGGATTTTAAGTCCGCAGTGTCTACCAATTTCACCATCGGGGCCTCGGCTGCTGAGCGCGCGTCTGCGTTGCAGCGTAACCCGGGCAGCGCACGCATGCAATGCCCCACTGTGTGCGCTCCCAGGCAGTGGCTCGATGCACACATCCTTGGCCGAAATGAAAAAGGGAAGCCGAAGCCTCCCTTGCGAATATGGAGCGGGAAAAGAGTCTCGAACTCTCGACCTCAACCTTGGCAAGGTTGCGCTCTACCAACTGAGCTATTCCCGCATTTGCCTGCACGCGGCTCTTTCAAACAGCGTATTCAGCCAAGTCCAAAATTATATTCCAGTTCACACGGCCCCAAAGGAGTAACGCTCCAATTTTTACCGTCCGATGTCATTGAAGCGAAGGATGCGCCGACCAGGAGCAACCGAATCAATAACAATCTGGAGGCGCGGTCCGGAGTCGAACCGGACTAACCGGATTTGCAATCCGGGGCATAACCGCTTTGCTACCGCGCCAGGAATTCAAAATCTTCTGACAAAAAAGGGAAGCTTGAGCTTCCCTTTTTTTGGAAATTGGAGCGGGAAAAGAGTCTCGAACTCTCGACCTCAACCTTGGCAAGGTTGCGCTCTACCAACTGAGCTATTCCCGCATTTACCGAAGCCTCACATTGTACAACGTTCGCAACGATGGAACAGATTGTAGCGCATTTTTCTGGCGTTCTAAAAAACCACTTCAACCTAAAAACGGCAGTTGGATGCATTTGCCAGCGCTGTCACCCCAAAGGTGGGGGTGCGAAAACAACGCAAGGCCCGAGTCCACGCGGTGTGCGGCAAGATTACAAGCGGTCAACTGCCGTTGTTAGGTTCAATGTTTCAGCCCATCGGCAGCAGTTGCCACAGACGAGCCCGCCCCAGCCTTGTCCGCCAGGGCTGCAGCGGCGCTAGCGACCTCTTCGTCCGTCAGTGGAACGGGCTTGCGCTCCAGCGCCACTTCCAGAACCTTGTCGATCCAGCGCACCGGAACGATCTCCAGACCACTCTTGACGTTGTCGGGTATCTCCTGCAGGT
>JBKCTS010000310.1:0-17649 GCA_046318695.1 Acidovorax sp. | reverse complement strand
GGCCAGGTCGGTCTCGCCCTGGCGCTGCACGCCAGCCAGGTGGTCTTGCAGCACGGCCTTGCTGTCCACCAGCAGGCGGCCAATCAGCGTGCTCTTGCCATCGTCCACGCTGCCGCAGGTGATGAACTTGAGGGCGGATTGATGGTTATTAAGCCCACTCGCGCTTTTCTGGTGGGCATTGTTTGCTATTAAAGTTGTAGTGTTTGTCATCGAACTGTCTCGGTCATCCGCAGGTGGGTGAAGTCAGGCACGGCCCGTGTTCAGGCGCGCAGCGACGCAGGGGGGTGCATCAAAAATACCCGTCTTTCTTGCGCTTTTCCATCGACGCGTCGCTGGTCTTGTCGTCCATGCGGGTGGCGCCCCGCTCGCTCACGTCGGCGGCCAGGGTTTCGATCACGATCTCGGCCGGGGTGGCGGCGGTGCTTTCCACCGGGGCTGTGCAGGTGATGTCGCCCACGGTGCGAAAGCGCACATCGCGTGTTTGCACCACCTCGCCCTCGCGCGGCGGGGTCAGTTCGGTCACGGGCATCAAAAGGCCTTTGCGGTCCACCACCTGGCGCTTGTGGGTGTAGTAAATGCTGGGCAGGCCGATCTGCTCGCGGTCGATGTACTGCCACACGTCGAGCTCGGTCCAGTTGCTGATGGGGAACACGCGGAAGTGCTCGCCGGGCTGCAGACGGGTGTTGAACAGCGTCCACAGCTCGGGGCGCTGAGCCTTGGGCTGCCACTGCCCGAAGCTGTCACGGTGGCTGAAGATGCGTTCCTTGGCGCGGGCTTTTTCCTCGTCGCGGCGGGCGCCGCCAATCAGCGCGTCAAAGCGGAACTCTTCAATCGCTTCGAGCAGCGTGACCGACTGGTGCACGTTTCGAGACTCTCCCGGGTGGGCCAGGCGCACCGTGCCGCGAGCCATCGAATCCTCCACGCTGCGCACGATGAGTTCGGCCCCAAGTTCCTGCGCGCGGAAGTCGCGAAAGTCCGTCACTTCCGGAAAGTTGTGGCCCGTGTCGATCATGAGCAGCGGGTACGGAATGCCGCCGCCGCTGGGCTTGGTGCCAAAGGCTTTCTCGGCGCACTTGAGCAGGACCAGCGAATCTTTGCCGCCCGAAAACAGCAGTGCGGGGCGTTCAAAAGCGGCGGCCACTTCGCGCAGGATGAAGATGGTTTCTTCTTCCAGGGCGTCGAGGTGAGAGTTGTTGAGGTGGTAGCTCATGTGGTTGGTTTTCTCAAGCAGCGCTGAGTCGGTGCGGGCATTCATGGTCGGATCACTGGTGGGGCGGGCAGAGGTACGGTTGATCCATCAGAGCCGTTCGGGCTGAGCTTGTGGACGCCTTGCGCGGCGCTTTGACAAGCTCAGCGTGAACGGTTTCCTGGCATCAGTGGGCTAAATGAAGACCGCACTCGCGGTTGTCCTCACCCTTGGTGGGGTCCACATAGTCAAAGTTGTTGGGCAGGCCGTGCTGGACGCAGTACTCGTGCAGGTCTTTGGACGACCAGTGCAGCAGCGGCGCCACCTTGATGAGCCCATCGGGGTTAATGCTGACGGGGTCCATTTGTGCGCGCACCGCGGTGTCGGTGGCGCGCAGGGCGGTGAACCATACCTTGGGCGCGGTTTCGCGCAGGGCCCGGGCAAAGGGTTCGAGCTTGACTTCTTCGGTGAAGGCGGCGTGGCGCGGGTCATCGAGCGCGGGCGTGGCGCCCTCCACGGCTTCGCGGTGGGCACGGGAGCGGCGCGGCAGGTAGATCTTGAGGTTCAGGCCCAACTGCCGGGTGACCTCGTCGGCAAAGCGGTAGGTGGCTTCGGTGTTGTAGCCGTTGTCCATCCACACCACCGGCACATCGGGCTGCACGCTGGCAACCATGTGCAGGATCACCGCCTCAAACGGGCGGAAGTTGGTGGTGACGATGGACGGCTGGCCCAAGCCAAGCGCCCATTGCACCAGTGCCGGGGCGTTGCGGCCCAGGTCGGTATTGATGCGGGCAAGGTCGATGTCGCTCATGGTGAGGTGCTCCGGGTTCGGTCTCAGGCGGCAGCGCGGGCGGCAAACAGCGGCTGCGGGTTGACGGCATCGCCCTGGTAGAAGCCGGGGAAGCGATCGAACTGGCGCTGCGCATCGGCGGCATCGACACCTTCGCGCAGCACGGCCGAGCTAAAGCCCGTGCGCTGCATTTGCACCAGCTGGTCAATCAGCACGTCGCCGGTGGCGCGGATCTCGCCCGCAAAGCCGCGGCGGCGGCGCAGCAAAAACGCCTGGCTGAACGCGCGGCCATCGGTGAAGCTGGGGAAGTGCAGGTCCACACGCTCCACACCGTCAAGCGGCAGGGCCAGTGCGTCGGCATCGTTGGGCAGGGCCACGGCGCGGGTGTCGCCCTCGGCGGGCGGCTGGTGGTCTTGGGCAGAAAGTAGTGTCAACATCGTCATGTCTTTGGGGGTGCTGCAATGCGCTGCCGTTCAGGCGGCGGCGGTCTCGGCTTCCTTGTGGCGGGCCTGTTTGGCGGCTTCCTTGAAGGGGTCCAGGCCGGTGCGGCGCACGGTGTTTTGGAAGCTCTCGCCGCGTGCGCGCAGGTCGCGGTAGGTGCCCAGCACTGCCTCGATCACATCAGGCACTTCGGCCGCCGAGAACGACGGGCCAATCACCTTGCCAGCCGCCGCCGCGCCCGACAGGTCAGACCCATCGGAGCCGCCCAGCGTGACCTGGTACCACTCCTTGCCGTCCTTATCCACACCCAGGATGCCAATGTGGCCGCTGTGGTGGTGGCCGCAGCTATTGATGCAGCCGCTGATGTGCAGGTCGATTTCGCCGATGTCATCGAGCTCATCCAGGTCCTGATAGCGCTGGGTGATGGCCTCGGCAATCGGCAGCGAGCGGGCATTGGCCAGCGCGCAAAAGTCGCCGCCGGGGCAGGCGATCATGTCGGTGAGCAACTGCACGTTGGCGCTGGCCAGGCCCAGGGCCTTGGCCTCTTGCCACAGCGCAAAAAGCGCGCTGGCATGCACCCAGGGCAGCAGCACATTCTGGTCGTGGGTCACGCGGGCTTCACCGGCGGAGTATTGGTCCACCAGGTCGGCCAGGGCGATGAGCTGCTCGCTGGAGGCGTCGCCGGGCGCCTGGCCGGGGCGCTTGAACGACAGCGTCACGGCGCGCAACTGGGGGTTGCGGTGCGGGTGCACGTTGCGCTGAAGCCAGCGGCCAAACATCACATGCTCGGCGGCCTGCGCGTCGAGCTGCGCTTGCAGGGCTGCCGGGGGCACATCGGCAATATCGGCCAGTTGGGGCGCCACAAAGCAGGCAGCCACGCGGTCGAATTCGGCCTGCGGGATGGTGTGCGGGCCACCGTCGATCTCAACGATCTGGCGGTATTCGGCCTCCACATCGTCGATGTATTTCTGGCCTTCGGACTTGACCAGGATCTTGATGCGGGCCTTGTACTTGTTGTCGCGGCGGCCGTGCTCGTTGTACACGCGCACGATGGCCTCGATGTAATTCATGATCTGGTTCCACGGAAGGAACTCGCGGATCACCGTGCCGATGACCGGCGTGCGGCCCATGCCACCGCCCACAAACACCTTGAAGCCGATTTCGCCCGCGTCATTCTTGACGAGGTGCAGGCCCACGTCGTGCCAGCCGGTGGCGGCGCGGTCGTCCTTGGCGCCCGTGATGGCGATCTTGAACTTGCGGGGCAGGAAGGCGAATTCGGGGTGCAGCGTGGACCACTGGCGGATCAGCTCTGCATAGGGGCGGGGGTCCACGATCTCGTCCACGGCGATGCCCGCCAGCGCGTCGGTGGTGGTGTTGCGGATGCAGTTGCCGCTGGTCTGGATGCCGTGCATGTTCACGCTGGCCAGCAGGTCCATCACGTCCGCGCTTTTCGACAGCGGAATCCAGTTGAACTGCACATTGGTGCGCGTGGTGAAGTGGGCGCAGTGCGTGGGCAAAAAGGTGGTGCCCAGCTTGCCCTGGCCTTCCATGGCGGCCTTGAAGACCGCCGCTTCGGGCTCGTCGTAGTCGCGCGCAATCTGCGCCAGCACGCGCAGCTGGCGGCTGGCGATTTCGCCATAGGGCACGGCCACGCGCAGCATGGGGGCGTAGCGCTGCACGTACCAGCCGTTTTGCAGGCGCAGAGGCCGAAACTCGTCTTCGCTCAGCTTGCCGTGCTGCCAGCGGTTGAGCTGGTCACGGAACTGCGCTGCGCGCTGCTGCACGAACGCGGTGTCGAATGCGGTGTATTGGTACATAGAAAGCTCAGATCAAAATCAGTTTGGCGCCCGCCCAGGCCAGCAGCACCGACAGGGCGGAGCGAATCAGGCGCTCGGGGGTGCGGGTGACCAGGCGCGAGCCCAGCCAGATGCCCGGCAGCGAGCCAGCCAGCAATTGTGCAAGCAGCGGCCAGTCCACCGAGCCCAGCGTGGCATGCCCCAGGCCCGCCACCAGCGTCAGGGGCACGGCGTAGGCGATGTCTGCGCCGATCACGCGCGGCAGCGGCAGCAGCGGGTACACCAGCAGCAGCACGGTGACGCCAATGGCGCCCGCGCCCACCGAGGTGAAGGTCACCAGCGTGCCGATGACCGCGCCCAGCAGCACGGGCAGGCTCCAGTGGCGGGGCCGGGTGGCCAGAGCGGCGTTGGCTTCGCGGCGCGCATGGTCGGCGGCCTGCCGCTCGCGCGAGAAAGCCACCACCTTGTACAGGGTGGCGGCGGCAGTCAGCAGCAGGGCAAAGCCCAGGGTCGTGGTCATCACCCGCTGGGCAACGCCCGAGGCTGGCCCCAGCGTCTTGAGAACCCACAGCGCCAGCAGCGCCGCCGGAATGCTGCCAGCGCACAACTGGCCCACCACGCGCCAGGGCACCAGCCGCTGGCGCGCCATGCTCACGGTGCCACCCATCTTGGTGAAAGCGGCAAACAGCAGGTCGGTGCCAATGGCCAGGTGGGGCTTGACCCCGAAAAAGAAGATCAGCACCGGCGTCATCAGCGAGCCGCCACCCACCCCCGTCAGGCCCACGATGAGCCCCACGGCAAAGCCCGCAAAAACGAACGCCAATTCATGCATGGCCGTGACTGTAGGGGGGCTTCTTATGGATGCAAACTATTGTTTAGTGCTGCCGATATGTCGATGTTCGTATAAGCAAGTGGTGGCGCGGATGATCGGCCGATATCCGCGCAAGGGCGAATGTGCGGGCAGCAGGTGCGGCGAGGCGCTCCGAAGTCGGTATCGCCGTTGCGGTCACCTTGCGTTGTTCACATCCTCTCGGTGCCCAGTGCCTGGGCCAGACGGGCATCGAGCGGCAAGGGCTCGCCGTGCAGCCGCGCAGCGAGCAGTTCGCCGCACAGCAGCGCCAGCGTCAACCCGCGCGAGCCCATGGCGGTGCATGCCCACAGCCCCGGCAGCGCCTGCGCATCGACCGGGCCGACGATGGGAAGGCGGTCTGGCGACGTGCACCGCACCGCTGCCCACGACCGGGCCGCGCTGGGGTGCGGTGCCTCCCCGCTGGGGCGGGCCTGCACAGCGGCATCCAGCGCGCCGCCCAAGGGCGCAACAGCCTGCGGCAGCAGGGCGCGCAATTTGTCCAAACTGGCGCCGTGGGCGGCACGCTGATCGGCGGGCGAGGGTGGCAAGCTGTCCACCCCGCGTTCAAAGGTGGAGCCCATCACCCACGCCAGGGGCGGGCCTGCGCTGGCATGCAGGCTGCCTGTCGCCGAGGTTGGTGCCGGAAACGCCGGAACCAGGTTTCCATGCCCGTTGACCGGGAAGGGGGCCAACGCGGGCGCCGGGGCGGCGTTGTCGTGCAAGCCCCAGCTCACCTGGCCACGCACCGGGTGCAGCGGCCAGCGGTGCTCCAGCAGCAGGCCGCTGCCTGCGCCCGCCGCAATCACCACATGGGAGGCTTCGGCCAGCACCTGGCCCTGCGCGTCCAGCGCCTGCCAGCCGCCGACGCCCTGCGCTCCGGTGGGGTCACTCTGACCGGCGGCGGGCATTACCGGCCGCAGTTGCGCCACGGCACAGTCGCCGCGCCACTGGATGCCCGGTTGCGACAGCAAGGCCTCCACCAGCCGTGCGGGTCGGATCCAGCCTGCGCGGGTGTGCCAGCCGCCGACGGTGCCGGGCGGCAGGCCTGCGGCACCAAGCACACTGGCGGGTGCCGGAATGCTCCACTGCGCGCCAGCGCTTGCGGCTGACCACGCGGCAGGCAGGCCCACAGAACCATCCACCCGGTGCTCCAGCACGCCGCAGGCAGACCAGTCCATGCCCTCATCCAGCAGCCAGGTAGCCTGTTGCAGCGTGGTGCGCACACCGCTGCGCGACAGGCGCGAGAGCACGTTGTCGTCCGGCGAGAGGTGGGGCGCAAACACGCCCGCGGGCAGGCCTGACGCGCCTGCCGCAGGGCTGGCGGCAGAGTCCAGCACCTGCACCTGCCAGCCCCGCCGCGCCAGACTGGCCGCGCAGGCGGCGCCTGCCATGCCGCCACCGATGACGATGCACCGGCCGGGCGTCACCGGGACATCGGCAGGGGCCGTGCCGCGGGCGGTACGCGGTTCCCAGTGCGGGTTGTACACGGCATGCAGGTTGTCGCGTTTGGGTGGCACGCCGGGCACGCGCTGCACCTCAAATCCGCACTGCGCGAGTGCATCGCGCACCGCCCGGGCAATGGTCCAGGTGGCCAGATGCGTGCCGCGCCGACAGCAGCGGGCCACGGCTTTCAGGGTGTGCTGGTCCCAGATGTCGGGGTTGCGCTGGGGGCTGAAGCCGTCGAGGTACACCGAATCCACGGTGGGGCGCTGCTGGCGCAGCATGGCCTGCGCGTCGCCCACGTACAGGGTCAGCAGCACACGGCCTTCGTCAAAGCGCAGGCGGTGCACGCCGGGCAGCAGGCCCCACCATTGCTGGTGCAGTTCGCGGGCTGTTGCTGCCAGGTGCGGATGCGCTGCGTGCGCGCGGCGCAGGTCGTCGATACCTACGGGCCAGGCCTCGGTCGAGACGAAGTGCAGCAGACCGCAGCGCAGCGGGTCGGCCCGCCACGCGGCCCAGGTCACAAGAAAGTTCAGGCCAAAGCCGAAGCCGGTTTCCAGAATGCGCCATTGCTGCTGGCCCGCCCATGCGCCCGGCAGGCCGCAACCGTGCAAAAACACACCGCTGGCCTGCTCCAGGCCGCCGTTTTCGCTGTGGTAACGGTCGCCAAAGCGCGGGCTGTAGGGTGTGCCGTCGGGCAGCCAGTCGATGGGCTCAGAGATGAATCACCCCCTGAGTCGCTTCGCGCCTTCCCCCTCTCTCACGCTGCGCGTGGGAGGGGTACGCAGCCAGCGGCCTGGCAAAGCCAGCTCCGCGGCTACCCCGCCCGGGCAGCGCCAGTTTCATGGGCTGCGGGCCCTTGGCAGTGATAGGGAAAACTGACATAGAGGATCATGCGCTCGGCGGAACGTAACCCGCTGCAGCGTCTGCCCCACCGCCGAAAAAGTGGTTGTAGCGAAAGCATTTTTTGCAGCGCGGCACTTCGCTTTGCTCCGTTAGGCGCTCGGCGGGACATAGCCCGCCGCGGCGTCTGCGCCGCCGCCAAAAAAGTGATTCTCCATTTGACGCGCCAGATACTGGCGCGCGCGCGCATCGGCGAGGTTCAGGCGGTTTTCATTGACCAGCATCGTCTGGTGCTTGAGCCAGTCGGCCCAGGCTTGTTTGCTCACGCTCTCCCAGATGCGCTTGCCCAGATCGCCCGGGTAGGGCGGGAAGTCGAGGCCTTCGGCTTCTGTGCCGAGCTTGATGCATTGAACAGTGCGTGCCATGGGGTTTCCTTTGCGTGGGATGCAGGCGGCCTGTGAAGGGTGTGCCTTTAAAGATGATTTGGATATAAAGAACTGAAATCTCAGTAGTTCCAGTTTTGAAGATGCCCTCTCAGAATGCGTTCCATCGGTGATTTGCACCGTTTGCACATCCATTCAGAGGCTCTCATGAACTTTCGCCGCGACTTTATCAAGTTTCCCTTTGCTGCCGCCCTGGCAGGCGCTTTGGCCCTGACGGCGTTGCCGTCGTTTGCCCAGTCTGTGACGCTGCTGAACGTGTCCTACGACCCGACGCGCGAGTTGTACGTGGACTTCAACCAGGCGTTTGCCAAACACTGGAAGGCCAAGACCGGGCAGGACGTGACCGTCAAGCAAAGCCATGGCGGCTCGGGCAAGCAGGCGCGTTCCATCATCGACGGGCTGGACGCCGATGTGGCCACGCTGGCGTTGGCGGGCGACACCGATGCCCTGCATAAAAACGGCGGCTGGGTCCCCAAAGACTGGCAAAAGCGCCTTCCGCACAACAGCTCGCCCTACACCTCCACCATCGTGCTGGTGGTGCGCCAGGGCAACCCCAAGGGCATCAAGGACTGGGATGACCTCGTCAAGCCTGGCATCAGCGTGATCACGCCCAACCCCAAGACCTCGGGCGGCGCGCGCTGGAACTACCTGGCGGCCTGGGAATTTGCCAAGCGCAAATACGGCGGTGATGCCAAGGCCAAGGACTTCGTGGCCAAGCTGTACAGCAACGTGCCGGTGCTCGATACCGGTGCCCGAGGCTCGTCGGTGACATTTGCGCAGCGCAACCAGGGTGATGTGTTCATCAGTTGGGAGAACGAAGCCTACCTGCTGGAAAAAGAGTTTGGCAGCAAGGTGGACGTGGTGTACCCGTCGATCTCCATCCTGGCCGAGCCTGCCGTTTCGGTGGTGGACAAAAACGTGGACAAGAAGGGCACCCGCGCCGTGGCCGAAGCGTATTTGCAGTACCTCTACTCCGAAGAGGGCCAGGACATCGCGGGCAAGCATTTCTATCGCCCGGCCGTGTCCGACAAAGCCAAGGCCAAGTACGCCAAGCAGTTCCCCAAGCTCACCCTGTTCACCATCGAAGAGGCCTTCGGCGGCTGGGACAAGGCGGCCCGCGACCACTTTGCGGACAACGCAAGCTTCGACCAGATTTACGCCAAGAAGTAAGTCGCCTGGGCCCTGGGCCCTGCGCCTAGGAGCCTGTCTTCAACCACTGAATGCTTTGCTGCCCGGCCAGACCATGGCCCGGCGGGGCAGGGCGGGTGCTGCCTGTTTTTGTGGGTTAAATACCTCGGTTGCGCTCGACTGGTAACATTTTGTAGATATCATTAGTATAGCAATCGGCTTTCACGGCGGCAGGCAGGGTGCAAAGCCCTGCGGTCCCGTGCCATCCACATCGGCCCGGGTGAGCGGCTCGGTCGCATCGCTGTGCCCCGGAATCTTCGTCAGGCGCTGGCCGTTTTGCCATGCCCACTGCGTGCCATCAAAGCTGTAGATGAACGTGTGCGTGCGGTTGGACAGCAGGTGCGCGGGCGTAAGCGTCACGGCCTGGGCTGCAGCTTCGGAGGGCGCTGTGGCGCGTGCCTCGTTGTCCTTGATCACGATCTTGCCCACATAGGGCGTCACAGGGGAACCCGTGGGTTTGACTTCGCCTTGCACTTGCGCGGGGCTGTAGCCGGTCTTCGTCCATTCGGCGGCGGTGCCAGGGCGCACGACGGGTTCGCGCGCTGCCAGGTGCCGGGTGCACGACGCCACGAGCGCATCAAACGCGGCCTGGGCCGGGCCGTCCACGGGGGCGTTGTTGCATCCGGGAAGGGCCACGATCAGAGCGGTCGTCGCCAGAACGCGAAGGAGTGGGCTGCTTGCTAAGGACATGGTTCAACACGATGGCTTTGGCGGGCGGGTGGATGGGCGGTCGTATGGGTGCTGGGTGCATTGTCTGCCGCAAGCTTGCCAGCGGCTCGCCCGACGTCCATACGGAGCAACCACACTGGCCGCGCACCCGCAGGTTCTGGTGGCAGCCGCACAGCCTAACCTCGGCCCGGCAGCCCGCACCATGGAGCCTCGGTTGCGCAAGGGCGGGGCCTGATTTTTAAACCCAGTGGTTTGGGGCGGCCCCTGTGTCGCGTACGATCAAAAGACGGTCTCCCCTGCGCGAAAATGGTCAGTCGATGAAACACCGTCCATACCATGGAGGCTCTTGTTAGCTGCTCTTCGCGGCATCACGGGGGCGCGTATCGTCCGGGGGTCGGAGCAGTCGATTGCATTCCTGAGGCCGCTGGAATGGTCCTATCTTTGCATCCAGCAACTTCAACACCATGCAACTTCGCCCCTACCTTGAATCAGACGAGCAGGCAGTCATCAACCTTTGGCAGGCCTGCGACCTGACACGCCCCTGGAACAATCCGCAAAAGGATATTGCGAGAAAGCTCAAGGTGCAGAGGGAGCTTTTCATCGTGGGCGAGATCGAGGGGCGTATCGTGGCATCGATCATGGCTGGATACGATGGACACAGGGGATGGATTAACTATTTGGCTGTGCATCCAGATTTCCAGCGCAGGGGATTTGGAAGACAGCTCATGGAGGCTGCGCAGTCCCTCTTGCTTGGGTTGGGCTGTCCGAAAGTCAACCTCCAGGTTCGATCAACCAATGCAAAAGCAACCAGGTTCTACAACAGCATCGGCTACGCGCAAGACGAGGTGCTCAGCTTTGGCAAGCGCATCATTCCTGACACTGCGGCCTGACCCTTCGTCTTCGACTAACAGCTTCCACTCAAAGGCAAGCGACTGACCGATTGGGGGGCCGTGAATGAAACACCGGCAGTCGCACAGCCTGCATGTGCTGTGGAGTGTTTTTGCGGTCTGCTTCCCCATTCAATCAGCGGCGTGTTGTGGTTGAGGGGGCAACCGGCTGGCCCTGTTGGTTGGTCAAACCCGTCGCATTGGTAAAAGTGGCGGCTTCCAGCGGCTTCAGTGAACTCACCTCTTATCCCTGGTCGGCCATTCCCGCTCCACAATCGGCCCATGACCTCTTCTTCGATGATGCTGCGGTTGATCAGCCTGGCCGCCTTTTCCAGCATGGCGTCGATGCGTGTGTGTGACCCCATGCTCGTGGCGCTGGCCGAGGAGTTCCGCGTCACCACGGGGGATGCGGCGGCGGTTGTGGCCGCGTTTGCGGTGGCCTATGGCGTGCTGCAGTTGGTGTATGGCCCGCTGGGTGATCGGCTGGGCAAGCTGCGCGTGATCATTGGCGCGACGGCGGCATGCGCCGTGTTCAATGCGGTCACGGCCGTGGCCCCGGATTTCGCGGTGCTGGTGGTGGCGCGCGCTGCCATGGGGGCGGCGGCTGCCGGGATCATTCCGCTGTCGATGGCCTGGATTGGCGACCAAGTGCCCTACGCGCAGCGGCAGGAAACGCTGGCACGGCTGATGGCCGCCACGGTGACCGGCATGATGGCTGGGCAATGGTTTGGCGGCTTTGCCACCGAAACGCTGGGCTGGCGGGCTGCGTTTGCCGTGCTTGCGGTGCTGTTTGCCGTGGCTGCTGTGCTGCTGTGGCGCCATGTGCGCACTGAAAGCGCCACCCCGCAGGCCCTGGCCCAGGCTGCGGCCGATGCTGCGGAGCGCCCGCCTTTTTCGCTGGCCGGTTATGTTGCCAGCACCGTGGCCGTGCTGCGTGTGCCGCGCGTGCGCTGGGTGCTGGCGGTGGTGGCGATCGAGGGTGCGCTGGCCTTTGGCACGCTGGCTTTTGTACCGGCGCGCATGGTCGATGGCTTTGGGCTGTCGGCATCGGCGGCCGGTGGTGCCATGGTGCTGTATGGCGTGGGCGGGCTGCTGTACAGCGTGTTTGCCCGGCACTGGCTGGCCTGGCTGGGCGAGCGCGGGCTGGCCTTGGCGGGCGGCGCGCTGATTGCTGCGGGGCTGCTGCTGCTGGCGTGGGCCCCCGTGGTGGCGTGGGCGGTGGTGGGCTGCTTTCTGGCGGGGCTGGGCTTTTACATGCTGCACAACACGCTTCAGGTGCAGGCCACGCAGATGGTGCCCCAGGCACGCGGCACGGCGGTGACGCTGTTTGCATGCCTGTTGTTTCTGGGGCAGTCCACCGGGGTGTTGATCGTGGCCTTCAGTGTGGACCGGGGCTGGTTGCCGCCGATGTTCACGGCGGCGGCGGTTGGCGTGATCGTGCTGGGCGTGACGGTATCGCGCCGGGTGCAGGCGCGCTAGGAGCCTGTCGGAATTGGAAATCGTCGGCTGCAAATCCGACAAAAACTGTCCTCGCTGGGGCCATTTTTCGCTTCGACGCTCCAAGTCCGACAGCCTCCTGGGCGGCAGGGCCCTGGCTGGCTGGCCGCTGCGTTGGCAATTCGATATCCGTTCGCGCTGAGCTTGTCCAAGCGCTGCGCAGGGTTTCGACAAGCGCAACCCGAACGGTCAGCCTACAAACGGCAGTTGGGTGCATTTGCCAGCGCTGTCACCCCAAAGGTGAGGCTGCAAAAACAACCCAAGGCGCGAGTCCATGCGGTGTGCGCCAAGGTTACAGGCGGTCAACTGCCGTTTTTAGGTTCAATACCCGTTCGCGCTGAGCTTGTCCAAGCGCTGCGCAGGGTTTCGACAAGCTCAACCTGAACGGTCAGTGGCAGCGGGTGCGCCGTGCGCGAGCGAACGTGCGCGGGTGGCCGTTGCCAGGCGGTCTGTGCGCAGGGCCCATGGGTCACCCATGGGTCAGCCCCGCGCCTCGTACCAGCCCTTGCTGCGGTTGACCACCGCCACCACCAGCAGCATCACGGGCACTTCGATCAGCACGCCCACCACCGTGGCCAGCGCTGCGCCGGACTGAAAACCAAACAGGCTGATGGCAGTGGCCACGGCCAGCTCAAAGAAGTTGGACGCGCCGATCAGCGCCGAGGGGCAGGCAATGTTGTGCTTTTCGCCCACGGCGCGGTTCAGGCCATAGGCCAGGGCGGAGTTGAACAGTACCTGAATGAGGATGGGCACGGCCAGCAGCGCAATGACCAGAGGCTGCTGCAGGATGGCTTCGCCCTGGAAGGCGAACAGCAGCACCAGCGTGGCCAGCAGCGCGGCGATGGACCACGGGCCCGTGCGCGCCACTGCAGCGTCGAAGGCGCTCTGGCCCTTTCGCAGCAGCCGCTTGCGCAGCCACTGCGCGATCACGACGGGCACAACGATGTACAAGCCCACCGACGTGAGCAGCGTGTCCCACGGAACCGTGATGGCCGACAGGCCCAGCAAGAAGGCCACCAGCGGTGCGAAGGCAACGATCATGATGCTGTCGTTCAGGGCCACCTGCGACAGCGTGAACAGCGGGTCACCCCCGGTGAGGCGGCTCCACACAAACACCATGGCCGTGCAGGGCGCGGCGGCCAGCAGGATCAGCCCGGCAATGTAGCTGTCGATCTGCTCTGCTGGCAGGTACGGCGCAAACCAGTGGCGGATGAACAACCAGCCCAGCAGCGCCATCGAAAACGGTTTGACCAGCCAGTTGACGAACAGCGTCACGCCAATGCCGCGCACATGCTGGCGCACTTCGGCCAGCGCGCCAAAGTCCACCTTGAGCAGCATGGGGATGATCATCACCCAGATGAGCAAGCCCACGGGCATGTTGACGCGGGCGACCTCAAGCGCCGCCACGGTGCGGGCCACGCCGGGCAGCCACTGGCCCAGGGCGATGCCGACCACGATGCACAGCAGCACCCAGACGGTGAGGTAGCGTTCGAATACCGCCATGCCGGTGGCGGGTGAAGGCGGCAGTGCGGCAGGGTTGGGTCTGGAAGCTTGGGGTTGCATGGGGTACGTCTTTACTGCGCGGGCAGGCCGCGGGCGGTGGATTGCAGCGCGGCAGCGGCGAGTTTGTCGTCGGGCAGGTTCACCAGCAGCTCCAGTCGCTGCCGGATGGCGTGCAATGTTTTGCGGAAGGCTTCGAGCTTGTCGGCGGCAGGGCCATCACCCGCGGACGGGTCGGCATAGCCCCAGTGTGCCGTGGCTGGATGGCCGGGCCAGAAGGGGCAGACCTCGCCCGCCGCGTTGTCGCACACGGTGATGATCAGGTCCATGTGCGGCGCGTCGGGGGTGGCGAACTCGTCCCAGCTTTTGCTGTGCAGCCCGGCGGTGGGGATGCCTGCCTGAGCCAGCACCTGCAGGCCGAGCGGGTGGGGCTGCTGGTTGTCGCGCGGGCTGCTGCCCGCCGAAAAGGCCTTGAAGCGGCCTTTGCCCAGGTGGTTGAGCAGCGCCTCTGCCAGGATGCTGCGGGCAGAGTTGTGTGTGCACAGAAACAGCACGTTCATGGGGGTT
Source organism: Acidovorax sp. (assembly GCA_046318695.1). GTDB lineage: Bacteria > Pseudomonadota > Gammaproteobacteria > Burkholderiales > Burkholderiaceae_C > Acidovorax. The sequence goes on along the minus strand of JBKCTS010000310.1, from coordinate 3,552 downwards.
CGGGTGTCGTCCATGGTGGCTCCGGGTCTTCAGCAGCAACGGCTGGCGCTGGTGGTGGCGGGGCTGCAGCAGGCAGACGCGGCAGCGGTGGCCGCGCTGACTGGGGGGCGGTCCGGTGCGCAGCATGCAGCGCCCGCGCTGAGGCTGGCCGCCGTGGCATCTGCCGCCTGGGGCTGTGCGGCAGCTTCGTTGAACATCGGGATGTTGCCCAGCGTATGAAAGTGCTCCCATGCGATGCCCTGCGGATCGGTCACCCAATGCTTTTCGCTGCGGGCATAGCAGCAACTGGTGTTGCCCTCGTCCAGCAGCGCCAGATCCGCATGCTGGGCGCGGGCCTTGAGCGCGGCCAGTTCGCTGGCGTCATCCACCTGAAAGCCCAGATGGTCCACGCCGGGCGCGCTGCCGCGGGTCGAGATGGCAAAGTTCACGCGCGGAGCATCGAGAATCCTCTTTGCTTAGTCAGACTCCACGCGAGCGGGATGGGCGTCAAAGAGCTTCGAATAAAACGCGATGCTCCCGGCCAGGTCGGCGACATGGAGATGGACGTGAAATCGTTTCATGGGGGTTCCTTTCAGTGGGCGGAGATACGGATGCGGCGATGCGACCTAGCAGCCGCACGCTGCGGCAGCGTTGTCAGCGGTGCAGGGCGCGCCCTGGCAGCAGTTTTCGGTCAGGTAGGCCATGAGCGATGCCATGGCGGTGAACGATGCCCGGTAGACCAGATTGCGCCCCTGGCGCTCCTGGCTGGCAAGCCCGGCGTGGGTCAGCTCCTTGAGGTGGAACGACAGCGTGTTGGGCGCAATGCCCAGTTGCTCGCACAGCGCGCCGGGTGTCAACCCGGCCTGGCCTGCCACCACCAGGGCACGGAACACACGCAGGCGCACTTCCTGGGCCAGCGCGGCGAGGGCTCGGATCACTTCGATTTCTTGCATGGTTCTATTATACAACAAATGTAGAAATATAGAAAGGATAAATTTCGCACCGCTGTGGGCACGGGCACCAAGCAGGCCCGTTTTCACCGTTTCAGCCACCGGCAGCCGTGGCCTTGCCAGATGACTCCGGCATCGGAACCCCGTGTTGATGCTCTGGCCCGATGGCAGCAAACTGTGCACAATGGTCGTGTCGCACCTCATTCTGCTTTTTGCGGTTTGTCCGTATTGACCATGCCACAGCTGAACTGCCGAGTCAGGCTCATTCACCAGCTTCTGGTGCGGCCGGGCTTTGCCGCGGCAAGCGCGACGCTGGCCCTGTGCCTGGGCGTGATGGGCGTACGGGCAGCCGACAACGCGCCTTCGGCGCCCGCGCGGGAGGCCAAGGCGGCTGACCCTGCTTCCAATTGGGTCGTGTCTGTCGATGGCAAGCATGTCCTGGACATGCGCAGCCGGCTGGCCTGGCCGCGCTGCGTGGAGGGCATGATGTGGACTGGCAAGACCTGTGTGGGTTCGGCAGCGCTGTTCGACCGGGCCGAAGCCTCCGCGATGGTCGCGGCGCGTGCGCAGGCCCAGGGCATCGCCTGGCGGTTGCCGCGCGCAGCCGAATTGGGGCGGCTGATCGACAAGTCGACATCGCCATCTGGCCTCAATCCGGTGCTGTTTCCTGCAGCGCCTAGCGGCTGGCACTGGACGTCAACGAGCAACTTGAACGCGCCGGCGGCCAACGCGTACAACTACGGTACCGTGATGGAGGGCCGGTCGGGTGACTCCGCGCGGCAGGCAGTACTGACCAAAGGGTGGGCCATCAACCTGTCGACCGGCGAGGCGCGCGGCGACACGGCCCGAAGCAGCAGGCTGCCGGTGCGGCTGGTGCGCCCGATGGTGGTGGCCGACACGGCACGGTAACGCATCTGCCCCCCGCGCTGGGGCGCAGCGTGGGGTGGCCTTGCCTCGGGGTGGCGACGCATTTGGCAAAAACGGCATTGACCGGCCCGAGGGTCCTTCTGCGCTGCTCTCAGCGCTCGGTGCGGCCGCGGCTTTTGGCCGTCCCTCGCGAAGCGCGAGAGATCGCAGCGCCCCTGCCGACACTTTGCCAACATCGCCCGGTTTGCGGTCACAATGCAAGCAATTGCAACCTGGCCCGGCAGCAGCCTCGCCGCTGTTTTGCAGTGCTCGGAAACAGCTCCTTTCGTTTTGCCCCGCATGCCCTGACTATGGCGCCCGTGAACTTTCCACACTCCATCGACCTGGACATCCAACAGGCGCGTTTAAATCCGGCGGTGCGTGCCATCGTGGTCCCGCCGTGTCCTGAATCGTTGCTGCGCCTGCAGCAGGCCATGGCGGGCTCCGAAGTCGACCTGGCCGCACTCGACCATCTCGCCTCGGCGGACGTTGCCATGGCGGCAGCGCTGATTCGAATGGCCAACAGCTCGCTGCATGGGCTTGAGCAGCCAGCGCAAACGGTGGGCATGGCGCTGACTGTGCTGGGATTGCGCCCTTCGGTAGAGTTGCTGGCGGCATTCATTACCCGCCACGCCCTCAACGTCCGCTCCCCGTTGCTCGAACACTTCTGGGAAAGTTCACAGCGCCGAGCCATCGCCTGCGAGCATATCGGCATGCAGCTGTACAACCTGGACCCCGGCCTGGGCTACAGCTTCGGGCTGTTTTGTCATGTGGGGATTCCGGTGTTGGTCAAGGCGGTGCGCGGTTATGACTCAACGGTCACGGAAGCCTTGGCCCGTCAGGACCGTACCTTTACCCAAACCGAAAACGCCAACCACCGGACCGACCACGCGGTGGTGGGTGCCATCGTGGCCCGTACCTGGCACCTTCCCGCCGCTGTAGCGCAGGCGATTTGGCTGCACCATGATTTCGCGTGTCTGACCGATGAGCGCTTCGACCCGACGGTGCGGCGCTTGGTGGCCATGGGCGAACTGGCCGACTATCTGGTGACGAACCACGAAAATCTGCCCCCCTCGCGTGAATGGCAAGCCCACGGCCAAGCCTGCATGGACCACCTGAACGTCACGCAAAATGAGCTCGACCACTGGGTCGACGCGCTCTACCCGGCCTTCGAGGCCGTGTTGTTTTGAGTTGCTGATTCCGGGCCGCGCCCGATCCCATCCAGGCGTACGGGCGGGGCCGTTGCAGCCGCTATCGACGCTGAGCCTCTATCAGTTCGGCAAGGCTGTGATGCCCTTGCTGCCGGGCCAGCTGCGCCGCGCTCAGGCCTTCGCGGTCCAGCAATCCCGGGTTGGCGCCCAGCGCCAAAAGCTTCTGGACGGTGGCCGTCTGACCTTGCATGGCGGCCAGCATCAGCGCCGTTTTGCCTGCGCTGTCGCGGGCGTCAAGGACCGCGCCCTGGCGGATGAGGCTTTCCACCTGAGGGATGTTGCCTGCGCGGGCCGCGTCGTGCAGATCAAGCGACTGGGATGGGCCGGCCACCGCGTTGGCGGCGGCTGCGGGCGTGCTTTGAGCCGGCGCCGCAGCGCGGGCGGAGTTGGCAGCCGGATTGCCCGCGGAGGGCGCGGGCGCTTCTGGGGCCGGTAGGTTTTGCCTACGTGCCGAGGCTGGAGAGGGATACAGGACTGCGGCGCGGTTGTGAGACCAGGGAAGCGGC
>JBKCTS010000309.1:0-1892 GCA_046318695.1 Acidovorax sp. | reverse complement strand
TCCAGGAGAAGTTCGAGAAAGAGCACGGCGTCAAGATCGGCTTCATGTCCTTCTTTGTGAAGGCCGCCGTGCACGCCCTCAAGAAATACCCGGTGCTCAATGCCTCGGTCGATGGCACCGACATCGTCTACCACGGTTACTTTGATATCGGTATCGCCGTGGGCTCGCCCCGGGGTCTGGTCGTGCCCATCCTGCGCAACGCTGACCAGATGAGCTTTGCCGACATCGAAAAGAAGATCGCTGAGTTTGGCAAGAAGGCGGCCGAGGGCAAGCTGGGCATTGAAGAAATGACCGGTGGAACGTTCTCCATTTCCAATGGCGGCACCTTCGGCTCGATGATGTCCACGCCCATCATCAACCCGCCCCAGTCTGCCATCCTGGGCGTGCACGCCACCAAGGACCGCGCCGTGGTGGAAAACGGTCAGGTCGTGGTGCGCCCCATGAACTATCTGGCCATGTCGTACGACCACCGCATCATCGACGGCCGCGAAGCCGTGCTGGGTCTGGTGGCCATGAAGGATGCGCTGGAGGACCCATCGCGCCTGCTGTTTGATATTTGAGATGCAACCCCCTGACTCGCTTTGCGCCTTCCCCCTTCTCTCGGGTTGCTACGCAATCCAGGAAGGGGGTACCGCCAGCGCGGTGGGGCGGCCCTTGCGCGGCGGTCACTGATGTGGCTCCTCGCGCTTCATCGGCCTGGGGGTTGTGGCGCATAGCGCCCCCCCCCTGGCACTTGTTGCATAGACCCCAATGTGCTGCCCGTGATCTGTCCGGTCCGCCGCTGGGTCTTCGTCCTAATGACTGAATGAGATTTCCCATGAGCAAACAATTCGATGTGATCGTCATCGGTGGCGGCCCTGGCGGCTACATCGCCGCCATCCGCGCGGCCCAGCTCGGCTTCAATGTGGCCTGTATCGACGAGTGGAAGAACGACAAGGGTGGCCCCGCGCCGGGCGGCACTTGCACCAACGTGGGCTGCATTCCCTCCAAGGCGCTGCTGCAATCGTCCGAGCACTTCGAGCACGCCAACAAGCATTTCGCAGATCACGGCATCACCGCGTCCGACGTGAAGATCGACGTGGCCAAGATGCTTGCCCGCAAGGACACCGTCGTGAAGCAAAACAACGACGGCATCCTGTACCTGTTCAAGAAGAACAAGGTCAGCTTCTTCCATGGCCGCGGTTCCTTCGTGAAGGTGGCCGAAGGCGGCTACGAGATCAAGGTTGCTGGCGCGGCTGAAGAGTCTCTCTCGGGCAAGCAGATCATCATCGCCACCGGCTCCAACGCCCGTGCGTTGCCCGGCACACCATTCGACGAGGAAATCGTGCTGTCCAACGACGGCGCGCTGCGCATCGGCGCGGTCCCGAAAAAGCTTGGTCTGATCGGGTCCGGCGTGATTGGTCTGGAAATGGGATCGGTATGGCGTCGCCTGGGTGCCGAAGTCACCATCCTAGAAGGCCTGCCCACCTTCCTGGGTGCGGTCGATGAGCAGATCGCCAAGGAAGCCAAGAAGGCATTCGACAAGCAGGGTCTGAAGATCGAACTCGGCGTGAAGGTCGGCGAGATCAAGACCGGCAAGAAGGGCGTGAGCATCGCCTACACCAATGCCAAGGGTGAGGCGCAGTCGCTGGACGTGGACAAGCTCATCGTCTCCATTGGCCGCGTGCCCAACACCATCGGCCTGAACACTGAAGCCGTGGGCCTGCAGCTCGACGAGCGCGGCGCCATCGTGGTGGACAGCGAGTGCAAGACCAACCTGCCTGGGGTCTGGGCGGTGGGCGACGTGGTGCGCGGCCCCATGCTCGCGCACAAGGCGGAAGAAGAGGGCGTGGCCGTGGCCGAGCGCATTGCCGGCCAGCACGGGCATGTGAATTTCAACACCATCCCCTGGG
>JBKCTS010000308.1:0-6522 GCA_046318695.1 Acidovorax sp. | reverse complement strand
GGCACGAGCCTGCCGCGTCGTCGCGCCTTGCCTGGCACCCCAACAGCAGCGCTGGCAAATGCATCCAACTGCCGTTTTTAGGTTCAACCATTTGCCTATGCAGGGGGCAAAACCTTCCTGCTACCCCCTTGTCCCGTCCGGGACAAATTGAAATGTCAAACCAGTTTGAAGTCCCTACAATAAAAAAGCACGACCGTTCTTTTGCCTCTTTCCAAGGAAACAACAGCATGACCGCTGAATACAAAGTCCACGGCTCGGTGGCCGTGATCACTCTGGCAAACCCCCCCGTCAATGGACTTGGGTTGGGCACCCGCCAGGGCATCGTCGAAGGTCTGGGCCGCGCAAATGCTGATGCGGCCGTGACGTCCATCGTGATCACGGGTGCGGGTGGTGCGTTCTCCGGCGGCGCCGACATCAAGGAATTTGGCACCGACAAGTCATTGCAAGAGCCCAACCTGCTGTCGGTAATCGCTGCCATCGAACACTCGCCCAAGCCGGTCGTGGCCGCCATCCACAGCGTTGCCATGGGCGGCGGCCTGGAGTTGGCCCTGGGCTGCCACTACCGCATCGCGGCCCCCGGTTGCTCGATTGCCCTGCCAGAGGTCAAGCTCGGCCTGATCCCCGGCGCGGGCGGCACACAGCGTCTGCCGCGAGTGATCGGCGTCGAGGCAGCCCTGAACATGATCGTGAGCGGTGAGCCGGTCAAGAGCGAAATGATTGGCGCCGTGCCGGGCCAAAAGCTTTTCGACAGGATGTCCGCGTCGGCCGAGTCGCTCGCGGCTGAGGCCCTGGCGTTTGCCCAGAGCGTGGCCGAAGATCATGCCAAGGGTGGCCCGCTGCCGTTGGTCCGCAACCTTCCTTGCAAGCACCCCGAAGGCGACGCGTACTTCCAGTTCGCACGCAACATGGTCAAGGGCATGGCCAAGCACTTCCCTGCGCCCGCCAAGTGCGTGGATGCGGTGGAAACAGCCACCAAGAAGAAGTTTGCCGATGGCATGGCGGTCGAGCGCGAGATCTTCATCAATCTGATGTGGACGCCTGAATCGCGTGCGCTGCGCCACCTGTTCATGGCCGAGCGTGCTGCGAGCAAGATTCCCGATGTGCCATCGGACACCCCCAAGCGCGACATCAAGCTGGTCGGCGTGATCGGTGCGGGCACCATGGGTGGTGGCATTTCCATGAACTTCCTGAACGCAGGCATCCCCGTCAGGATCCTGGAGATGAAGCAGGAAGCCCTGGACCGCGGCGTAGCCACCATCCGCAAGAACTACGAAGCCCAGGTCAACAAGGGCAAGCTCAAGCAGGACAAGTACGAGCAGCGCATGGCCCTGCTGGGCACCACACTGAGCTACGACGACCTCAAGGACTGCGATCTCATCATCGAAGCCGTGTTTGAAGAGATGGGCGTCAAGGAAGCCGTGTTCAAGCAGCTGGACGCCGTGGCCAAGCCCGGCGCCATCCTGGCGTCCAACACCTCCACGCTGGATGTGGACAAGATCGCAGCCTTTACCAAGCGCCCGCAGGACGTGGTGGGCATGCACTTTTTCAGCCCCGCCAACGTGATGAAGCTGCTGGAAGTAGTGCGCGGCAAGGAAACCGCCAAGGACGTGCTAGCCACCGTGATGGCGACGGCCAAAAAGATCAAGAAGACCGCGGTGGTCTCCGGCGTGTGCGATGGCTTCATCGGCAACCGCATGATCGAGCAATACAGCCGCCAGGCGGGCTTCCTGCTGGACGAAGGCTGCACCCCCCAGCAGGTGGACAAGGCCATTGAGAAGTTCGGCTTTGCCATGGGCCCGTTTCGCATGGGCGACCTGGCCGGCAACGACATCGGCTGGGCCATTCGCAAGCGCCGCGCGGTCGAGCGCGCCGACATGAAGTACAGCCGCACGGCCGACACACTGTGCGAAATGGGTCGCTTCGGCCAAAAGACCGGCGCAGGCTGGTACGACTACCAGCCCGGCAAGCGCGACGCGATCCCGAGCGACCTGGTCAACGCGATGATCGAAGACCACCGTTCGGCCCTGGGCATCACGCCGCGCAAGATTTCGGATGAGGAAATCGTGCAGCGCCTGGTGTTTGCTCTGGTCAATGAAGGCGCGCACATCCTGGAAGACGGCATTGCCAGCAAGTCCGGCGATATCGACATGGTGTATCTGACTGGCTATGGCTTTCCCATCCACCGGGGCGGCCCCATGCATTACGCCAGCGAAGTCGGCCTGTTCAACGTGGTGCAGGCGATGAGCCGCTTTGCCAAGAACCCGCTGGATGACGCCGCGTTCTGGAAACCCGCGCCGCTGCTGGCCAGGCTGGCCGCTGAAGGCAAGGCTTTCCAGTAAGCGCGCTTCTTCTTACCGAGCAAAGGATTCCACATGACCTCCGCAGTGATTGTTTCCACCGCCCGCACCCCGCTTGCCAAGAGCTGGAAGGGTTCCTTCAACATGACGCATGGTGCCACGCTGGGCGGCCATGTCGTGCAGCACGCCGTGCAGCGTGCCGGCATTGACCCCGCTGACGTGGACGACGTCATCATGGGCTGCGCCAACCCCGAGGGAGCTACGGGGATGAATATCGCGCGCCAGATCGCGCTGAAGGCGGGCCTGCCCATCACGGCCTCGGGCATGACGGTCAACCGGTTTTGTTCGTCGGGCCTGCAGACCATTGCCCTGGCGGCGCAGCGTGTGATTGCCGGTGAAGCCGACGTGTTCGTGGCGGGCGGCGTCGAGAGCATCTCCTGTGTTCAGCAGGAGATGAACCTGCACATGATTCAGGACCTGGCCCTGGCCAAGCACAAGCCCGAGATTTACTGGAGCATGCTGCAAACCGCCGAACAGGTGGCCAAGCGCTACCACATCGGCCGCGAAGCCATGGATGAGTACGGCGCGGGCAGCCAGCAAAAGGCGTGTGCTGCGCAGGCCGCAGGCCTGTTCGACGCCGAGATCGCCCCCGTCACCGTGACCGCTGGCGTGACCGACAAGACGCTGGGGTTGATCACCAGGCAAGTGACCGTGAGCAAGGACGAAGGCACGCGCGAAGGCACCACGGTTGACGCCATCAGCGGCCTGCGCCCTGCGCTGCCGGGTGGCCTGGTCTCGGCCGGCAATGCCAGCCAGTTCAGCGACGGCGCCGGCGCCTGCGTGGTGACCAGCGAAGCGTATGCCAGCAAGAAGGGCCTCAAGCCGCTGGGGCGGTTTCTGGGTTTTGCCGTGGCGGGTTGCGAGCCGGACGAAATGGGCATCGGCCCCGTCTTTGCCGTGCCCAAGGTGCTCAATAAGCTGGGTCTTAAGGTTGAGGACATCGACCTGTGGGAGCTGAACGAAGCCTTCGCCGTGCAGGTGCTGTACTGCCGCGACACGCTAGGCATTCCGGCCGATCGCCTGAACGTGAATGGCGGCGCGATTGCCCTGGGCCACCCCTATGGCGTGTCGGGCCAGCGCCTGACGGGCCATGCGCTGATTGAGGGCAAGCGCCGCGGTGCGAAAAAGGTGTGCGTGACCATGTGCATTGGCGGCGGCATGGGCGCTGCGGGCGTCTTTGAGGTGTTCTGAGCCAGGGCCCCCATCGGCCCGTGCACGGCCCATGGGTTGCCGGGGCGCGTTTCGCGGTGTTTTGTGGCTTTGGCGCTCCTATTATTATAGCGCCTTGTGTTTGATGGAATAGCGGCGGAGGCAATTTTTGCTTGAAAGTCTATGAGCCTGCGTTCTACCGTTGAGTTCTTGCTGTACCAGTGGCTGGACGCAGAAAAACTGCGCGAGCGGGAGCGCTTTGCCGACCACTCGCGCGAAACCTTCGACGCGGTGCTTGACACCTGCGAGCGCATTGCGCGCGAGAAGTACGCGCCCTTCAACCGCACGGTGGACACGCAGGAGCCGCATTTCGACGGTGAAAAAGTCATCCTGCCGGCCTGCACGCACGATGCGCAAAAGGCCTATGCCGAGTCGGGCATGCTCAGCGCAGCGCAGGACTACGACATCGGCGGCATGCAGCTTCCCTACACGGTGGAGGCTGCGGCCAACAGTTTTTTTGCCGCCGCATCGGTCAGCATCGGCTCGGGCTTGCTCACGGTGGGCAATGCCAACCTGCTGATGGCGCACGGCACCGAGCTGCAAAAGAAGGTCTTTGCGATCAATGAATTTGCGGGTCGCTTTTCGGGCACCATGTGCTTGTCGGAGCCCCAGGCGGGCTCGTCGCTGAGTGATGTGGCCACGCGCGCAGTCCCTGACGAAGCCCCTGCGGTAGCCGCCGATGGCGCTGTCCATTGGCAAAGCGACCCGCTGGGACCGCGCTACCGCATCAAGGGCAACAAGATGTGGATTTCGGCCGGCGAGCATGAGCTGACCGAGAACATCATCCACCTCGTGCTGGCCAAGATCCCTGGGCCTGACGGCAAGCTGGTGCCGGGCACCAGGGGCATTTCGCTGTTCATCGTGCCCAAGAAGCTGGTGGAGGCCGAAGGCAGGCTGACTGGTGTGCGCAACGATGTGGCGCTGGCAGGCCTGAACCACAAGCTGGGCTGGCGCGGCACCACCAACACGCTGCTCAACTTTGGCGAGGGCACGTACCCGGTGGACGGGCGCGCCGGTGCTGTGGGCTACCTGGTGGGCCAGCCGGGCAAGGGCCTGCACTGCATGTTCCACATGATGAACGAGGCCCGCATTGGCGTCGGCATGGCGGCCACCATGCTGGGGCTGGCCGGCTACTACGCCAGTCTGGACTACGCCCGAAATCGCCCCCAGGGCCGACCCGCGCAGGGGGCCCAGACGGCAGCGGGCGCAGCCCCGGCGGTGGTGAAAGACGCCGCGCAGCCGCAGGTGCGCATCATTGAGCACGCCGACGTCAAGCGCATGCTGCTGGCGCAAAAGGCCTATGGCGAGGGCGCACTGGCGCTCAACCTGTATTGCGCCCGCCTGGTTGACGAAATGCACACCGGCCAAGCCGCCCCGGCCGACGATGCCCGCATGCTGCTGGAGGTGCTCACCCCCATTGCCAAGAGCTGGCCCAGCGAGTGGTGCCTGGAGGCCAACAGCCTGGCCATCCAGATCCACGGCGGTTATGGCTACACGCGCGACTTCCCGGTAGAGCAGTACTGGCGCGACAACCGCCTGAACATGATCCACGAAGGCACCCACGGCATCCAGGCCATGGACCTGCTGGGCCGCAAGGTGCTGATGGAGGATGGCCGTGGCCTCACGCTGCTGGCCGTGCGCATCAACGCGACCATCGAGCGCGCCATCCAGGTGCCCGCACTGGCCGCGCACGCCAACGCGCTGGGCGCGGCGTTGCAGCAGTTGGGCGCGGCTACCAAGGCCGCGTGGGCCACGGGCCAGCCGGCCGATGCGCTGGCCAATGCGGTGCCGTACATGCAGGCATTCGGGCACACGGTGCTGGCCTGGATCTGGCTGGACGTGGCGCTGGCTGCACTGGCTGCCGACGCAAATCAGGATCAGCCAGCCAGCGTTGGCCGCGTGGGCGCCATGCGCTATTTTTTCCGCTATGAGCTGCCCAAGATCGGCGCCTGGCTGCAGGTGGTGAGCAGCCGCGATGACACCTGTGCCGCGTTCCGGGAAGACGCCTTCTGACATGGCGGCACCGAAAACCTTGCAGCGCGTGCAGACGCTCATCTGGGTGCTGATCTACGGCGGTCTGCTCACCCTGGTCCTCGGCATCGCCACGGCGCGTGCGGATGGCGCGCTGGGCTGGACGCTGGGCGTGGCCGGTGGCCTCGTCGCCGCCGTGGGCGTGGTGCTGATCATCGTGCGCGCACGCATGAAGCCGGACGCGGATGGCTGAGGCCACAGGCCCTCGCAGCGGGCCCGGCCCGGTACCCGCTTGAACAGAGGGCAGTGCGCCGCGAGCCGCGCAAGCGACACGGCGTGCTTCACAAGCACCGCACAATGTCACCAGCGACGCAAGCGCCAATGGTGCAGCACGGACGATGCCAGCAGCCTCGCTGCGGCACACTCCGATCCCGCGCCCAGTCGTGCGCCATTCAATGCCAGGAGACCCCATGATCCCCCGCACCATCCAGAAGCTGTTTGACCTGACGGGCAAGACGGCCCTTGTCACCGGCGGCTCGCGCGGCCTGGGGCTGCAACTGGCGCACGCGCTGGGCGAGGCCGGCGCGCGCATCATGCTCTGCTCGCGCAAGGCCTCCGACCTGGAAGAGGCCGCCGCCGACCTGCAGGCCGTCGGCATCGACGCCCGCTGGATCGCGGCCGACTGCGCCAACGAGGCCGATATCCACCGCCTGGCCGACGAGACGCTGGAGCGCATGGGCGCGGTGGACATTCTGGTGAACAACGCGGGTGCCACTTGGGGCGCTCCGGCGGAAGACCATCCCGTGCAGGCGTGGGACAAAGTCATGAACCTCAACGTGCGCGGCTATTTCATCCTCTCTCAGCACATTGCCAAGCACTGCATGATTGCGCGCCAAAGCGGCAGCATCATCAACGTGGCGTCCATTGCCGGCCTGGGCGGCAACCCCAAGGGCATGAACACCATTGCCTACAACACCTCCAAGGG
>JBKCTS010000307.1:0-3773 GCA_046318695.1 Acidovorax sp. | reverse complement strand
CCTGGCGCGCCTGGTGATCGAGGTGGTGCGCGACTCGGTGCCCCGTGCGCGCGTCAAGCCCATCGACCTGGGCTACGACCGTGCCGAGCCCGGCTCGCCGGGCGTGATGCTCGACGGCAACCCCACCCTGCTCAAAGAGCTGGTGCGCAACCTGCTGGACAACGCCATCAATTACACGCCCTCCAGCCCCGACAAGCCTGGCGTGGTCACGGTCCGCGTGCTGGCCGACACCTTTGGCCATGTGCTGCTGCTGCAGGTCGAAGACTCGGGCCCCGGCGTGCCAGAGGCCGAGCGCGAGCTGGTGTTCCAGCCGTTCTACCGCGCCCTGGGCAGCGAAGCCGATGGCTCCGGCCTGGGCCTGCCCATCGTGCTGGAGATTGCACGCAAGCATGGCGCCGAGGTAACGCTGGAAGACGTCCGCCCCGGGCAGACCCCGCCGGGCGCGTTGTTCAGCGTACGCTTTGCTGCGCGCGCTATGGCGCCCCGGGACTGACGCCGGCCCGCCCGCTGCGCAGCCATCTCGACCGCGGTATCTTCTGTTGCACCCTTGCACGCACACCGCCCATGCCCGCATCCAAGCGCCGCTTTGCCAACAGCCACCCCGGTGTGGTCATCGGCAACTTCCCCTGGTACGAAATGGTCTGGCGCTCGCTGCGCGGCGAGTTCACGCCCCGCCAGCCACCCGCCGGTGGCTACGATGCCTTCGCCCGTGCGTGGAGCGTGCCGGTGGATCACGCGCGGCTGGCGCAGCGCACCCAGTCGCCGGTGGTGACCTGGCTGGGCCATGTATCCATCTTGCTGCAGGTCGGCGGCATCAATGTGCTGATGGACCCAACCCTCGCCAGCCACGCGGGCCCGCTGGGCCGCTTTGGCGCGCCCCGCCGCGTGCCGGCACCGCTCAAGCCCGAGGCGCTGCCGCCCATCGACGTGGTGCTGATCTCGCACAACCATTACGACCACCTGTGCTACGGCACGCTGCGCCGTCTGCACAAAGCGGGGCAGACCCCACGGGTGGTGGTGCCGCAAGGCCTGGGCAGATGGTTCACGCAGCGGGGTTTTGGCAACGTGACCGAACTGGGCTGGTGGGAGCACGCCGACATCGCGTCGGGGCTGCGGGTGCATTTCACCCCGTCGCAACACTGGAGCCGCCGCACCCCGTGGGACACGAATGCCTCGCTGTGGGGTGGTTACCTGCTGGAGTGGGCACGTCCCGGGGCGGCCAGCCCCTGGCGCTTTTTGTACCCCGGCGACACGGGCTACAGCGACGATTTCAAGACCATCCGCCAGCGCCTCGGAGCGGTGGATTTTGTGGCCCTGCCCATCGGCGCCTACCTGCCGCGCGATTTCATGAAGCCCATGCATGTCAACCCGGCCGAAGCGGTGCAACTGCTGCGGGACGTGGGCGCCACCCAGGCGATGGGAGTGCACTGGGGCACGTTCATGCTGACGCAGGAGGCCTTCGACCATCCACCGCGCGACCTGGCGGACGCGCTGGCGCAGCACGGTCTGCCGCTTGATACGGTCTGGTTGATGCGCCACGGCGAGACGCGGGCCATCGGCGTGGCCCCCACCCTGGAGCCGGTGGGCTGAGCAAGGGCTGTGGAACGTTTGCTCGCGAGCAAGGCGCAAGCATTCACGCAGGGGGTGTTCAGGTACCCATGCAGGGCGTGTCAGGCGCAGCTTCGCAGCGTCTTGCCGGACATGGCGGCGCGCAGACCATCGAGCTTTGCGCGCAGGGCGTCGTTCACGCTGGGCAGGCGCAGGGTGAAGCCGGGGGAGTCCGGCCGTTCCTGGATGACGCGTGCCGTACGCACCCCCCGCGTGCTCAGGTTGGCCAGTTCGCGTTCGGCGGCCTCCTGGGTGGCAAAGCGCCCCAGCGACAGTCCGGGTTCCAGCGCACCGCCCGCCCTGTCGTGGTCCACCTTGCGCGCGCGCAGCTCGGCGCGCTTGCGGTCCATCGTTTCGATGTCTTCATAACGTCCCATGTAGACCATCCAGCGGCCGGGAATGGGGGTGGGGTCCATCACCCAACTGCCCGCGGGCAGACCGACGGTAGCGGCATTGCGCAGCGCCTCGGCCTGGCGCTCGTCGAACACGCCGGCCTGAAGGCACTCGGCCGTGTCGGCCGCGGCCACCGCTGTGCCGTATTCGGTGGAGGGGGCTGCGGCCTGCGACCCGGCCGGGGCCGGAGGTGCAGAGGCTGCGCTCGCCGCCGGAGCCGGTGGTTTACTTGGCGTCACACGCAGGATCTGCAGGGATTCCGGGCGGATCTGGTGGTTCATGCGCTGCGGTTCGGACTGCTCCTCGGGCGCAAGGCCGAATTGGTCCAGCAAGCCTTGCGACCAAGCGTAATAGCAAGCGTTTGCCAGCAGCAGGGCGGCTACCGCCAGCCTCAGCATGGTGCGTGGCCTTTCGGGCTGGTGGGCAGGGTGGTTGGGCGTGTCATCGTGGGCAGGCGGGCAGGAGGGTGTCAGATGGTGGGCAAGCCAGCATCATCGCGCATCTGGGTGCCCGCGGGACGTTCTACCCGGCACGCCCACGGGCCTCACGCTGATCTCCGAGCTGGTCACCGTTTGCATGCCGCCTGCGGTGTGCACCAGCAGGGCGCCGTCGTCGCCCACGCCGTACGCGGTGCCAGAGATACCGTCGCTGAGCATCACGGCGCGGCTGTGCAGCACATCGCGCGCGGCAAAGCGGGGCTGCATGGGCGCAAAGCCATAGCCCTCAAACGATTGCAGCATGGCCACCAGCGGGGGCACGATGCGCGCCAGCGCCCCAGGGGCGTCCAGGCCCGGTTCCACTTCCTGCAGGCTGCCCGGCGGCATGCTCATGCCGTGGCCATCACGCGGCAGCACGTTGATGCCGATGCCGATCACCACGTAGCGTGTCGCGCCCGCCGTCAGCGGCTGCGTGGGCGTGGTGGATTGCGAGGCCGTCCGCGGGGCGACAAAACTGGCCGTCTCGACCAGGATGCCGCCCAGCTTGCGGTCGCCCTGCGGCCCGCCGCCCAGCCACAGGTCGTTGGGCCATTTCAGCCCCACGCGGGCGGGCTGCCCGGCACCCAGCGGCGGCAGCACCGGCTGCAGGCTCTCGGCCACGCTCACACCCACCGCCAGCGACAGGCCCGACCAGTCCTTGGGGGCCAGGGGCAGGCCCAGCGACATCATCAGCGAGGGCAACCCGGCGCTGTCGGTACCAACCTCAGCCCCGCCTGCTTCGCCGCTGTGCCAAATGCGGCCCAGCCGGCCTCGGCCCGCGGTTTGCCTCTCGGCCACCAGCAGGGTGGGCTCGCACTGCCCGGCGCGGGCGCGGCGCATCAGCTCGGTGTTGGTGGAGTCGATGGTGGGCAGGATTTCGACGGTAAAGCCGGGCAGCAGGGGCGAGACAGCCTCCCACAGCGCTTCGGCGGGCCAACGCGTGGGGGCAGTGCTCACCGGCGGCCGCCCTTTGCGTCAGCCTTGGGGGTGGGTGCGGGCTTGACCGCAGGCCGCGGCGGCATGGGCGGCGCCCAGCCGCGCTTGGGGGCCAGCAGCGTGCCGCGGCAGTTGGGGCTGCCGCACCAGCAGGGGTATTCGGCCTTGAGCTTTGGGGTGTAGCGCTCTTCGATGATCAGGCCGTAGTCGTAGTTCAGCTCCTCGCCGGCATTGATGTTGCGGCGGGCCTTGATGAAGACGCGACGGCCGTCTTCGTCTTCCTCGGTCTCGCAGTTGGGGTTGCACGCGTGGTTGATCCAGCGCGCTGCATTGCCGCCGACCGCGGCGTCGATCACGTGC
>JBKCTS010000306.1:0-2604 GCA_046318695.1 Acidovorax sp. | reverse complement strand
ACGCCTCGTCGAGCTGCGTGGACACCAGCAGCACCAGGGTGATGGCGCTCAGGCCCAGCGTGAGCACCAGCAGGTTCAGCACTGCCGCCAGCGGCCGCGACCACAGGTAGCGCCACGCGAGTCGGGCAAGCTTTACTATGTTTTTCATAGCTAACAAGTCCCGTCCGGCGTGCGTAACGGCATGATTTGATTGAGATCCAGCGTCTGCGCATCCGGCAAGGCCTGCACCACGCGCTGGTCATGGGTGGCGATGACCAGGCTGGCATGGCAGGCGGCGGCGCTCTGGCACAGCAGCGCCAGCGCGTCTGCGGCGGCCTCGTCGTCCAGGCTGGCGGTGGGCTCGTCGGCCAGCAGCACCTCGGGTGCCAGCAGCACGGCGCGCGCCAGCGCCACGCGCTGCGCCTGGCCGCCCGACAACTGCCGCGGCCAGCGCCCGGCCAGTTCGGCCATGCCCACCTGCGCCAGCGCCCGGGCAATGGCCGCATCATCGCGCGGCAGACCGGCGGCAAAGTACACCAGCCCCAGGTTGTCGGCCACGGTGAGCGCGCTGCTCAGATAGAGCTTTTGCGGCAAAAAACCGATGCTGCGGGCGCGCCAGGCGTCGATCTCGCTGCCCCGCTGTGTGCCTAGCTGCGTGCCCGCCACGAACAGGTCGCCGCTGCCCGCCCCCCGCAGCCCGGCCATCAGTGCCAGCCAGGTGGACTTGCCCGATCCCGAGCGGCCACGCAGCAGCAAGGTGCCGCCCTGTTGCAGGTCCACATCCGGAAAGCGCAGCACCGTGCCAGTGGCGGCGTAGGTGTAGGCGAGGCCCCGCGTGCGAATCATGGGCTGCCCGCCCCGGCGGGGTGCGCGCAGCCGGCACAACGCCCTCGCACCGCAATCTGCACCGCCAGGCTTTCGTGTCCTGCGCTGGCCAGGGCCGAGAGCAACTGGCTGAGTGCAGACTGCACCGAGTCCACCCCCTGGGGCAGACGGAACTGCCGATGGCAGTCATCGCACTCAAAGCGGGGGGTGGCGCCATCGACGCCGTGCGGGGCAAGCGCGTAGCGCGTCACGCGGCTGGCATCCACCTGCTTGACCAGCAGGCCCGCTGCGGCAAAGCGGTCGAGCAGGCGGTACACAGTGACCCTGTTCACCAACGTGCCCGCACTGGCAAGGGCTGCCTCCACCTCCTGCTCCGACAGCGCCGCGTCCGGTCGCAACGCATACAGATCGCCCAGCGCGCGCGTGGCGCGGGTGGCCCGCATGCCAGAGGGCAGCATCCAAGGCCGGGCTGAATCGGGCGTGACAGACGGCATGGTGGTGACGGGCGCAGTTGCCGGGGTGGATTAAAAAACGCAATTCAATTGCATTATGACCGCCCCCAGCACACCCGGCTGCAACGCCCGCACGCTTGCTGAGGGAATGCACCGCCAGAGAGCCGCGCAAGCGCCGTCCGTGCGGTCCATCGTCGTCCGTTGCTGAACCCCGATGCTTGACCGCCAGCTGCAACGGCACCAGCCGTGTAGCCACCAGCGCCCAGCCGGTCAGGCGCGCCGCAGCCACCAGCACCCCTCAGCCCTTCAGAAAGCGCGAAAACGTTTTGCGGAATTTCTCGACCTTGGGTGCCACCACGAAGGCGCAATACCCGGCCCCGGGGTGCTTGGCAAAGTAGTCTTGGTGATAGGCCTCAGCGGTGCTGTAGTTGCTCAGCGGCTTGACCTCGGTGGTGATGGGCGCGCCAAAGAGCTTGTCTTGCGACATCTGGCGAATCATGTCGTTGGCAATGTCGCCATGCGCGGGGTGTTCAAAGTAGATGCCGCTGCGGTACTGCGTGCCCACGTCGTTGCCCTGGCGGTTGAGCGTGGTCGGGTCATGGGTGTGGAAAAAGATTTCCAGAATCTCCTGAAGGCTGATCACATCGGCATCAAACGTGAGGCGCACCACCTCGGCATGCCCGGTGTCGCCCTGGCAGATCTGCTCGTAGGTGGGGTTGGTGGTATGGCCGTTGGTGTAGCCGCTTTCCACGTCAGTGACGCCACGAACGCGGTCGAACACGGCCTCGGTGCACCAAAAGCAGCCGCCGCCCAAGGTGATGGTTTGAAGATGGTTGGACATGATGGGCTCCCGACTTGAAGGAATTTGGTCAGTGTGCATGGTAAGCGGCAAGGCGCTTCGCCGGGAACACGGGGCCTTTGGCGCGCACGCGACCTTTGGTGCGGGTGTTTTTATGCAGGTGCGTTGACGGCGAAGGAACCGCTTGCTACATTACTAACCAGTCAGTCATTAAAATGCCAGCGCTCATCCCCCACGATCCCCACGGCCCAGAGGCCGGCGCCAAGCGCAGCCGCCGCAAAGAGGCGCGCCCGAGGGAACTGCTGGACGCGGCGCTCGACCTGTTTGTGGAAAAGGGCTATGCCGCCACGCGGGTGGATGAAGTGGCCGCGCGCGCCGGGGTGTCCAAGGGCACGGTGTTGCTCTACTTCCCGAGCAAGCTCGAGCTGTTCGATGCGAACAAGAAGGCGATCCCGGTATCGACCCTCACGCGCGACGATTCCAAGCCGAACTCGCCGGTGGTGGGGCGTCTGGTCACCGAGCTCCCGGACGGAGCGTACACGGTGCGCT
>JBKCTS010000305.1:0-2510 GCA_046318695.1 Acidovorax sp. | reverse complement strand
CCCTCAACCTGCACTGGAAGAACGGCTTCGTCAAATGCGAGATTGCTCTGGCCAAGGGCAAGGCCGAGCACGACAAGCGCGACACCATCAAGGACCGCGAAGGCAAGCGCGAGGTCGAGCGCGCGATGAAGAGCCGAAACCGCTGAGGCGCCCCAACAAGGGAACGCGCGCCGACGCCGCGGCGGGCCGGCTCACACGCCGCGGTGGCCCTTCGCTGCCTGGTACCACCCCAGCCCGCTGCCGCTTGCAATAGCGACCAACCGACCTTACACCAGGCTGGCCAGTGGATGCGCGTGCACCGGCCAGGGGCTGACAAAAAATGGCTCCACCATGTCGGCAGTCACGTCTTCGATGCGGGACGGGCTCCATCGCGGTGCGTGGTCTTTGTCCACGGCAAGCGCGCGAATGCCCTCCACCGTCTCGCTCTGGCCGGGGCGCAGATAAAAGCAGTGGCGCACCATGTCGCGCTCCATTCGCAGGTCGTCTGCCAGGCCCATGGCACGCGCCCGCCGAATCTGCTCCAGCACCACATGCAGCATCAGCGGGGAGCGCTTGCGCAGCGTGGCAGCGGTGGCACGCGCCCAGTCAGACGACGCACTTTCAAGGGCGTGGACGATCTCACCCACCGTCGGCAGGGCGAAATATCGATTGATTTCCGGCATTACGCTTGCCAGAATTGACTCAGTAGCTACTAATTTTGTAGCAACGTAGTCTTTCACTGTCTCGCCGCTGGCAAACTGCTGTACAGCCAGGGCCTCCCACAGCGGCGCCTGCTGATCGGAAGGCAGGCAGCCATCGGCCAGCCCCAAGGCAATCGCATCCCCCGCGCCAATGGTGTCGCCCGTCAGGGCCAGCCATTCACCGGTTCGGCCCGGGCACCGACTCAGGAAATAGCCGCCACCCACGTCCGGAAACAAGCCAATGGCCGTTTCGGGCATGGCCATTTTGGTTCGCTCCGTCACCACCCGCAGGGCCGCGCCCTGGCTGATGCCCATGCCACCACCCATGACGATGCCATCCATGAAGGCGATGTAGGGCTTGCCGTAGTTGTGAATCAGGTGATTGAGCGCGTATTCCTCAGTGAAAAAGTCCTCGATCAGAGGGTTGCCCTGGCTGCCCGCCTGGTGCAAAAAGCGGATATCGCCGCCTGCACAGAAAGCGCCAAACGGGCCTTCCTTGTTGCTGCCGCGGATCGCCACCGCAAGCACCTTGTCGTCATGCTGCCAAGCCAGCAGCGTGCCCATCAGCGCGCGCACCATGCCCAGGGACAGGGCATTGAGGGCGCGCGGCCGGTTCAGCGTGATGAAGCCGATCTGGCCCCGCACCTCAGCCAACACGTCCGACACCACCGACTCCGTCATTTCTGTTCCTTCCAACCCAAAACTTCATTGAATACCAGCGCGCCGATCACCAGCGCGCCCCCGGTCAGCACGGCTGTGCCGGGCCGCTCGCCAGCGCCCATCCAGGCCAGCACAATGCCAAAAATCACCTCGAGCAGCCCCAGCAAGGCCATTTCGGGTGCCTTGAGCACCCGCCCGCAGCGCACGGCCAGCACACACGGGATCGCCAGTTGCACCACGCCCAGCAGAGCCAGCAGCGCCAGGTCGTGGCCCGAGGCCTGAAAAGGCAGCGCCAGCGGCAGCGTGGCCACCACCGAGATCACCGCACCCACCAGCACGGCGGGTACCAGGTCCACGGCGTGGCCGTGGCGCTGCGAATGCTGCGTCACGGTCCAGTTGATGGCTGCCGCCACCGGGACACACAGCGCCACAAGCGTGCCTGCCAACGGCAAGCCCGCCATCTGCGAACCATACATCCAGGCGATGCCCGCACCGGCAACGGCAATGGCCACCCAGGTGCGTGGCGCTATGCGGTGACCAATGAAAATTCTTGCAAAAAGGGCTGTGATCAAGGGCCCCACCGCCATGGTGACCAGCACGTTGGCGACCGGCATCAGCACCAGTGCGACCATGAACGCCGTGAACATGACGCTCCAGCACAAGCCTGAAATCCAAAGCGCACGGCCACTGTGGCGCATTGAGGCCCACACGGCGCGCCCCTGCAGCGCGGGCACGATGACCAAAAGCGCCAGCAGCGTGAACAGGCTGCGCCAGAACGTCACTTCAAAGCTTGCCGCATGCTCCAGATGCCGCGTGACAACGCCGGCAATGGACCACATCAAGGTGACGGCCACCATGAGCAAAACAGCGCGGGAATGGGTGAGTTTCAACATCGGCTTTGCGGTTCAGACGGAAAAAAGGCCACTGCAATGCAGTGGCCTTGTACAGCTTGCGGGTGATCAGGACCGGGCAGCGCGCTTGCGCTCATTTTCGGTCAGATGGCGCTTGCGCAGGCGCACGGACTTCGGCGTGATCTCCACCAGCTCATCATCTTCGATGAATTCCACACCGTATTCCAGCGTGAGGTCGATCGGGGGCGTGATCTTGATCGCGTCTTCCTTGCCGGACACGCGGAAGTTGGTCAGTTGCTTGGTGCGCGTGGCATTGACC
>JBKCTS010000304.1:0-4039 GCA_046318695.1 Acidovorax sp. | reverse complement strand
ATACAAAACCATATTCCGCGATGCGCGCAATCTCCGCCGCGCTCAAACCGAACTGTCCGGCACGGCTCAATTCCCCGGCAAACAAGGCACGCACCCGCTCGCCATCTCGACCCAGCAGATCAAACACAAAGCGCTCAAAGTTCGAGGCCTTGGAGATGTCCATCGAGGGGCTGGAGGTCTCAAAGGTGTCGGCGCTGCCGCGCACCCGGTAGATGCCGGTGCGGAAGAACTCATCGAGCACATTGTTTTCGTTGGTGGCCAGCACCAGCTTGGCAATGGGCAGGCCCATCATGCGGGCCACGTGACCGGCGCAGATGTTGCCGAAGTTGCCCGAGGGCACGGCAAAGCTCACCTGCTCGACGTTGCTCCTCGTCGCTTGAAAGTAGCCGGCAAAGTAGTACACCACCTGAGCCAGAAGCCGTGCCCAGTTGATGGAGTTGACGGTGCCAATCTTGTACTTGCGCTTGAAATCGAGGTCGTTGGAGACGGCCTTGACGATGTCCTGGCAGTCGTCAAACACGCCTTCGATGGCGATGTTGTGGATGTTCTCGTCCTGCAGGCTGAACATCTGCGCCTGCTGGAAGGCGATCATGCGGCCGTGCGGGCTGGTCATGAAGACACGCACGCCTTCTTTGCCGCGCATGGCGTATTCGGCGGCGCTGCCGGTATCGCCGCTGGTGGCACCCAGGATGTTGAGCTGCTCGCCACGGCGCTTAAGCTCATACTCGAACAGGTTGCCCAGCAGTTGCATGGCCATGTCTTTGAAGGCCAGCGTGGGGCCGTTGGACAGGGCTTCGAGCCAGAGGCTGTTTTCCAGATGCCGCAAGGGCACGATCTCGCCCGTGCCAAACACGTCGGCCGTGTAGGTCTTGGCGCACAGGGCTTTGAGGTCGGCGGCCGGGATATCGTCGATGTACATCGACAAGACCTGAAACGCCAGCTCGGCATACCCCTGCTTGTGGTAGGCCTCGCGCAGGCGCGTGAGCATGGCGTCATCGACCTGCGGGTAGTGCTCGGGCAGGTACAGGCCGCCATCGGGGGCCAGGCCTTCGAGCAGGATGTCGCAAAAGCGCTTGAGTTCTTGCTGGCGGCCGGCGTGGCCGCGGGTGCTGAGGTATTTCATGGGGATTTCTGTCGGTGACTGGTCTCGGCTGCTCGCTCAAAAGCTGATGCCATAGACCCGGATGTCAAGATAAAAGCGTGTGGCGATGAGTACCGTAAAGCCCGCGATCAGCACCAACCAGTGCAGCAGCCTGTCCTGTACGTTGTCGGTGCGTTCGAGCAGCACAAAGTACAGCCATGCCGCACCAAAGCTGCCCGCGCCGTTGAGCCACGCATCGGTGCGCGCCATGAAGCCCGACAGCGCCAGCGTAACCAGCACACCGAACCAGAAGGCCAGGTGCCAGCGCGGCATGTCCACCGCGGACAGCTTGAGCAATGCCACCAGCGTCAAAACGGCAACCAGGGTGGGCATGGCGCAGCGCTGGGTTCATGGGCAGGCGATATCGGGCGGCAAGGCTCAGTTGAGCTCTTCCTTGCGGATGCGGGTGATGGGCGCCAGCACGGTGGGCAGCGCCTGCATTTGGGCGATGACGGCGTTCATGGTGCCTTCGCGGGTGTCGTGCGTGAGGATGATGAGGTCCGTTTGCGTGGAACCCTCGCCGCCCACCTCGTCGGCCTCGCGCTGCAGCACGGCGTCGATGCTCACACCGGCTTCGGCCAGCAGCCCCGTGACCTTGGCCAGCACGCCGGCCTGGTCGGCCACGGAGAGGCGCAGGTAGTAGCTGGTGACCACTTCGCTCATGGGCAGCACCGGCAGCGCATCCATGGCATCGCTCAGCGTCTGCGGCTGGAAGGCCAGGTGCGGCACGCGGTGCTCGGGGTCGGCCGTGTGCAGGCGGGCAATGTCCACCAGGTCGGCAATCACGGCGCTGGCCGTGGGCTCGGAGCCCGCGCCCTTGCCGTAGTACAGCGTGGAGCCCACGGCATCGCCCTGCACCACCACGGCGTTCATCGCGCCTTCCACGTTGGCGATCAGGCGCTTGGAGGGCACCAGGCTGGGGTGCACGCGCAGCTCGATTCCCTTGTCGGCGCGCTTGGTGATGCCCAGCAGCTTGATGCGGTAGCCCAGTTGCTCGGCGTACTTGATATCAGCCGCGCCCAGCTGGGTGATGCCTTCTACAAAGGCCTTGTCAAACTGCACCGGGATGCCAAACGCAATGGCCGACATGATGGTGGCCTTGTGGGCAGCATCCACGCCTTCGATGTCGAAGGTCGGGTCGGCCTCGGCATAGCCCAGGCGCTGGGCTTCCTTGAGCACCACGTCAAAGTCCAGGCCCTTGTCGCGCATTTCGCTCAGGATGAAGTTGGTGGTGCCGTTGATGATGCCGGCGATCCACTGGATGCGGTTGGCCGTGAGGCCTTCGCGCAGCGCCTTGATGATCGGAATGCCACCGGCCACGGCGGCTTCGAACGCCACCATCACACCCTGGGCCGACGCAGCCGCAAAAATTTCGGTGCCATGCACGGCCAGCAGCGCCTTGTTGGCGGTGACCACATGCTTGCCCGCTGCAATCGCCTCCAGCACCAGCGCACGGGCAACACCGTAGCCACCGATGAGCTCGATCACGATGTCGATATCGGGGTTGGCGATGACGGCCCGCGCATCGTTGACCACCTGCACGCCTTCGCCAACCACGCTGCGCGCGCGCTCGACATCAAGGTCAGCCACCATGGCGATCTGGATGCCGCGACCGGCGCGACGGCTGATCTCGTCCTGGTTGCGCCGCAGCACGGTGAACACGCCGCTGCCCACAGTGCCGATGCCCAGCAGGCCTACTTGGATGGGTTTCATGGTCATAACTCTTGAGAACTGGAAATCATTGGAAATACAGAAGGAACCAGGGTGCGGTCGGCTCACGGGTCAGCTACGCGGGCAGTTGCCAGGCACCGCCGGAAAACCCACGGCACCTACTGCCGCCTGCTCGCCGGTCAGCACAAAACCTGTGCCGCCAAAACGCCACACGCCCGGCTGCGGTGCATCACGTCGGTGGCGCGCACGGCAACACTTCCCGCCAGCGTCAGGCCGCCAGCGCCTGGCTGCGCTTGCGGTACTGCTCCAGGAACCGCGCAACCCGCCCGATGGCATCGCGCAAATCGTCCTCATGGGGCAAGAACACGATGCGGAAATGGTCTGGCGCAGCCCAGTTGAAACCTGTGCCCTGCACCAGCATCACCTTGGTTTCCTGCAGCAGTTCCAGGAAGAACTGCTGGTCGTCCTTGATCGGATACACCGCCGGATCCAGCCGCGGAAACATGTACAGCGCGGCACGCGGCTTCACGCAGGTCACCCCCGGGATGGCTGTGATGAGCTGATACGCCAGGTCACGCTGCTTGCGCAGGCGGCCGCCTTCGCCGACCAGTTCGTTGATGCTCTGGTGGCCGCCCAGCGCGGTCTGGATCGCCCACTGCCCGGGCACGTTGGCGCACAGCCGCATGTTCGAGAGCATGTTCAGGCCCTCGATGTAGTCGCGGGCGCGCTTTTTGTCGCCCGACACCACCAGCCAGCCGGCCCGGTAGCCACAGGAGCGGTAGCTCTTGGACAGCGAATTGAAGGTCAGCGTCAGCACATCCTCGCTGAGCGACCCGATGGCGGTGTGCTTTGCGCCGTCGTACAAAACCTTGTCATAGACCTCGTCGGCAAAAATCACCAGCCCGTTGGCCCGTGCGATCTCGACGATGCCCCTGAGCAGCTCGTCAGAGTAGAGGGCACCGGTGGGGTTGTTGGGGTTGATGACCACAATGCCCTTGGTGCGGGGCGTGATCCGGGCGCGGATGTCGTCCAGGTCAGGCATCCAGCCATTGGCCTCATCACACAGGTAGTGCACCGGCGTGCCACCCGACAGGCTGGCGGCAGCCGTCCAGAGGGGGTAGTCCGGCGATGGCAGCAGCAGTTCGTCGCCCGTGTCCAGCAGCGCATTGGTGGCCATCACGATGAGTTCGCTGGCGCCGTTGCCCAAATAGATATCGTCCAGCGTGA
>JBKCTS010000303.1:0-27220 GCA_046318695.1 Acidovorax sp. | reverse complement strand
GCCGCCGCCGGGGAACACATAGGCATTGGGCGCAAAGCTGGCCGTGGGCGAGCGCCGGGTCATCAGCACCTCCAGCCCGCCGGGCGAGTCGGCGCTGGCGGGCGCATCGCGCAGCAGCAGCACCGTGGCGGCGGCACGGGTGGCTGCGGGTTCGCGGTGGGGGTGCAACTGTTGGTGGGTGCGGGGCATCAGCCCATTATCGAGCCGTCGGCCCGCCCGACCTGCCTGCGACAGTCTCGGGAGAGCCGACCGCCGTGGCCAGCCCATGCATGGGGATGCGGTGTGGGTGGGCGCAGGCCGCGCCAGCAACGATAATCCGCCCATGCAGATTCGCTTCACCAAAATGCAGGGCGCTGGCAACGACTTCGTGGTGCTCGACGAAACCCGCGGGCGGCTGGGCCTTGCGGCGGCGCAGTACCGCTTTCTGGCCGACCGGCACTTTGGGGTGGGGGCAGACCAGATCCTCACCGTGCGCCCTTCGCCCGCCCCTGGCATTGATTTTGAATACGTGATCCACAACGCCGACGGCGCCGAGGTGGAGCAGTGTGGCAACGGCGCGCGCTGCTTTGCGCGCTTTGTGCGCGACAAGGGCCTGACCGACCGCGACACCATCCGCGTGCAGACACGGGGCGGCGTGATCTCCCCCCGCCTCACGCCCGACGGCCGCGTCACCGTGGACATGGGACGCCCGGGGTTTGACCCGGCCCGCGTGCCCTTTGACACCGCCGGGCTGCAGCCCGTGCCACAGGGTTTGGGACAAAAATGGCCGCTTACGCTTGATGTAAATGGCATTGATGCTCCTGTTTTTGTAGCGGTTGCTTCCATGGGCAACCCCCACGCGCTGCAACTGGTGGACAACGTGGACACCGCCCCCGTGGCCCGCACCGGCCCGCTGATCGAAGGCCACCCGCGCTTTGCGCAACGCGTGAACGCCGCCTACATGCAGATCGTGGACCGCGGCCATGTGCGGCTGCGCGTGTACGAGCGCGGCTCGGGCGAAACCCTGGCCTGCGGCTCTGGCGCCTGTGCCTCGGTGGCATCGGGCATTCGCCTGGGTTTGCTGGACACCACCGTGCAGGTGGATACCCGCGGCGGTCGCCTGACCATCGCCTGGAGCGGCGACGAGGCCGACTCCGTTTTCATGACCGGCCCGGCCACCACCGTGTTCGAAGGCCAGATCGACCTCCCTGACACTCTCTCATGACCATGTCCACCCCTTCTTCCATTGCCCCGATCACCGAAGACGACATCGCCCACTTCCTGACGAACACGCCGGGCTTTTTCGAGCGCCACGCCGAGCTGCTGGCCAGTGTGCAGATGACCAGCCCGCACGGCGCGCGCGCCGTGAGCCTGCAGGAGCGCCAGGCCGAGATGCTGCGCGAGAAGATCAAGGGGCTGGAGCACCGCATCATGGACATGGTGCGCAACAGCACCGAAAACGCAGCCATTGCTGCCAAAGTGCATCAGTGGACCAGCGCGCTGTTGCAGGTCAAGGACCCATTCGACCTTCCCGATGCGGTGGTGAGCGGCGTGCGCACCCTGTTTGACGTGCCCCAGGCCACCGTGCGCGTGTGGGAGGTGGCAGCGCCCTATGTGGATGCCGAGTTCGCCCAGGGCGCCAGCGACGACGCCCGCGCCTTTGCATCGTCGCTCACCATGCCCTTTTGCGGGCCCAACCTGGGTTTTGAGCCTGCGGCCTGGCTGGCGGCGGAGGCAGGCGAGCCCGCCCAGTCGCTGGCGCTGCTGCCGCTGCGCGCAGGGGCCATCGACAGCGCCACGCCTGCTTTTGGCCTGCTGGTGCTGGGCTCGCCGGACCCGCGGCGGTTTGATGCCACGATGGGCACCGACTTTCTGGCGCGCATGGCGGAGCTGGCCAGTGCGGCGCTGGTCCGCCTGAAATGAGCTCCCCCCTGAGCCGCTGCGCGGCTTCCCCCCTGGGGGGGGACGCCACCCCTGGCCCGGCGAAGCCGGTTCCACGGTGGCGCTGGCGTGGTGTTGCGCCAGTCGCGGCGCTCGTGCCCAAGGTTTGACTGCCCTCACGCGCTGGCCATGTCTGAAAACCAGCCTGCCGCGATGGCTCTGGACCCCCAAGTCCAGCGCTACCTGGAGCATGTGCGGGTCGAAAAACGCTTGGCCGACCGCACCGTCGCGCTGTACACCCTGGATCTGCAGCGGCTGGCGCACATGGCTGCGGGTGTGAACTTGCCGCTGTTGCAGTTGCAGACGGCGCACATCCGCCGGTTTGTGGCGCAGATGCACAGTGCGGGGCGCAGCGGGCGGGGCATTGCGCTCATCCTGTCGGGCTGGCGCGGGTTTTATGGCTGGGCAGGGCGGCAGGGGCTGGTGGCCCACAACCCGGTGCAGGACGTGCGCGCGCCCAAGGCTTCCAAGCCCTTGCCCAAGGCCCTTGGCGTGGATGATGCGGTGCGGCTGGCCGAGTTTGAGCACGCGGGTGGCAACCCGTGGCTGGAGGCGCGCGACGCCGCCATGGTGGAGCTGCTCTACGGCTGCGGTTTGCGGGTGGGAGAGCTGGCCGGGCTGGATGCGATGCCCAGCGCCGACACCCAGCGGCTGCGGCGTGGCTGGTTGGATCTGGATGCCGGCGAAGCGCATGTGTTTGGCAAGGGCAGCAAGCGGCGCAGCGTGCCGGTGGGCGCGGCGGCCACGGCGGCGCTGCGTGCGTGGCTGGCCCTGCGGGCTGCGCCGTTCGGGGGGGATGACGCGTTTCGGCTGGACGCGGCCTTGTTTGTGGGGCAGCGCGGCAAACGCCTCACAGCCCAATCGATCTGGTTGCGGCTGCGCCAGCGCAGCCAGCAGGCAGGGCTGACCACGCCGGTCCACCCGCACATGCTGCGCCATTCCTTTGCCAGCCACCTGCTGCAAAGCAGCGGCGACCTGCGTGCCGTGCAGGAGCTTTTGGGCCATGCCAACATCACCACCACGCAGGTCTATACCCGTCTGGATTTCCAGCACCTGGCCAAGGTGTACGACGCCGCCCACCCGCGGGCCCGCAAGAAGGGCTGACAGGGCAGCGGCACCAAGACGCCATTCAGCGCCGCGATGAATCTGTGTAGCCTCGGGTTGGCGGGCGTCGGGTTGATGCTGCTGCGGCTGGCCCGCCCCACCGTGCGGGACGCTGGATGACCTGGTGCCTCGGTCTCGCGCATGGCCTCGCCAGCCGCGACAATCCCGTGCATGAAAACCCTACGCCTTCGCCCTGGCAAGGAGCGCTCGCTCCTGCGCCGCCATCCGTGGATCTTTGAATCAGCCATCGCCAAGGGCGGCGGCGACGCTGGCGAGACGGTGCGTGTGGAGTCGCACGAAGGGCGGTTTCTGGCCTGGGCGGCATTCAGTCCTGCCTCGCGCATTCGCGCACGGGTGTGGAGCTTTGACGAGGCACAACGCATAGACGCTACGTTTTTTGTAGCTGCTTGTGCTTGCGCAATAAGCGCAAGGGCTAGATTTGATGTAAAAAGTGACGGTGTGCGGCTGATCCATGGCGAGTCTGATGGCTTGCCGGGGCTCATCGTGGACCGCTATGGCGACACGCTGGTCGCCCAGTTCACCAGCGCTGGCACCGAACGCTGGAAGGGCGTGATCGCTGACGCGCTGCTCAAGCAGACCGGGCTGGCCCATTTGTACGAGCGCTCCGACGCCAGCGTGCGCGCCCTGGAGGGCCTGGAGCCCGCGACGGGCTGGCTGCGCGGCGGGCCGGACAAGGCAGGCGATGCCCCGCCCTCACTGGAAATCACCATTCGTGAGCACCAGTGGCAGTTGACGCTGAACATTGCCGAAGGCCACAAGACCGGCTTTTACCTGGACCAGCGCGACAGCCGCAAGCGCTTTGCTGACTACGTGCAGCGTCTGAACCTGCGCCGGGTGCTCAACTGCTTTTGCTACACCGGCGGCTTCAGCGTGGCTGCGCTCGCTGGCATGCGGGCCGCGCAGGCCTCGGGCGGGCAGGGCGGCGGCCAGGTGATCTCGATCGACTCCTCAGGCCCTGCGCTGGAGCGCGCGCGGGCGCATGTGCTGCTCAATGGATTCGATCCTGCGCAGGCAGCTTTCCTGGATGCCGACGTGAATGCATCGCTGCGCCAGTTCCTCAAGGAAGGGCAGCGCTTTGACGCCATCGTGCTGGACCCGCCCAAGTTTGCGCCCACAGCCGCCCATGCCGAGCGCGCGGCGCGCGCCTACAAAGACATCAACCGGCTTGCGCTCCAGTTGCTGTCGCCGGGCGGGGTACTGTTCACGTTTTCGTGCTCGGGCGGCATCAGCGCCGACCTGTTTCACAAAATCGTGGCGTCCGCCGGGGCCGACGCCGGAGTGGACGGCTACATCCTGGAGCGCCTCGGGGGCGCGCAGGACCACCCGATGACGCTCGAGTTTCCGGAGGGCGAGTACCTCAAGGGGCTGGTGGTCATGCGCAAGGGCTGATCGCCGCCCGGTGCCAGCCCAGGGCTTTGCAGCGCCTTGCCTTCGGGGGCTTGACACCATCGGTACACTGAAATTTGACGCCCGCGCCCTGCCGCGGCACAGGCCGCCCACCGGGCTGCCACACCTGTGACCTTGTGTTGCGCATTTTTTGAGAGACTGTTTCCATGGCACTGATCCCCGTCACCATCCTCACCGGCTTCCTGGGCTCGGGCAAGACGACCCTGCTCAAGCGCCTGCTCAGCGAGGCCCACGGCCAGAAAATCGCCGTGATCGAGAACGAATTCGGTGAAGAAAACATCGACAACGACATCCTGGTCACCGAGTCCAAGGAGCAGATCGTGCAGATGAGCAACGGCTGCATCTGCTGCACCATCCGTGAAGACCTGCGCGAGACGCTGCAACTGCTGGCCACCAACAAGCGCAAAAACCTGATCGAATTTGACCGCATCGTGATCGAGACCACGGGCGTGGCCGACCCGGGGCCGGTCGCGCAGACGTTTTTCATGGACGAGGAAATCGCCGAGACCTATCTCATTGACTCCATCATCACGCTGGTGGACGCCAAGCACGCACCCCAGCAGCTCAACGACCGCCAGGAAGCGCGCCGCCAGATCGGGTTTGCCGACCAGATCTTCCTGTCCAAGACCGACCTGGTGAGCGCCGAGGAGACCGACGCGCTGATCCACCGGCTCACGCACATGAACCCGCGCGCGCCGATCAAGGCCGTGCATTTTGGGCAGGTGCCCCTCAAGGAGGTGCTCGACCTGCGGGGCTTCAACCTGAACGCCAAGCTCGACATCGACCCCGACTTTCTCAAGCAAGACGAGGGCGGCCATGACCACCATGACCATGATCATGTGCATGGCGAGCATTGCGACCACCCGTCGCACCAGCACGGTCACGAAAGCCATGGCCACCACCATCACCATGACGACGATGTCAAGAGCTTCGTCTATCGCTCCGATCGCCCGTTCGATCCTGCCAAGCTGGAAGACTTTCTGGGCGCGATCGTCAACATCTACGGGCCGCGCATGCTGCGCTACAAGGGCGTCTTGTACATGAAGGGCACCGACCGCAAAGTGATTTTCCAGGGCGTGCACCAGCTCATGGGCAGCGACCTGGGCCCGCAGTGGGCCGAAGGCGAAGCCCGCAACAGCAAGATGGTGTTCATTGGCATCGACCTGCCCAGGGATATCTTTTTGCAAGGGCTGGAGCAGAGCCTGGCGTGAACCTGGCGCCCCCTGGCTGGACGGGTGTTTTCCGCCCGTCTGTGTTGTATCTGCAACGTTTCCGTTTGCGTCAGCCCAGGTCGATACAATCGCGCCCCGGCAAGAACCTGTTCAATGCCTTTTGGGAGCCGCTCGAGGATGTTGCGGCAGCGGGATGCAAAGCATGGTGCGCAGCAGATGGTTCGGCGAGCCATGGGTGCGGCGATGTCTCAGATCTCTGCACACGGCACTTGCTCGCCCGGTAGAAATGAAATCGGGCCATGGGATGCCCAGGTTGTCAGTATGGGCACTAGTCCATGCGGTGCATCTGAGGTGGCATCCCATGCCGATGGCGCTCCAGTGGTACGCCCATCAAGACATTGAACAGGTTCCAGACCCCGGAAGGCTTGCCGCCCGCCCTTGCCCGCGCATGCGCCGGGGCCTGCCCGTATCGCGAGGAGACCAGGAAGTGAAAGCCGACACCAGCAAATCCAAGGGAAAAGCCGTTAAGGCTGCACCAGCAGCCAAAAGTGCCCCAGCCGCCGCCAAGCGTGCCCCGGCGGCGCCCAAGGCTGTTGCAAAGGCTCCCGTCAAAGCCGCCGCTGCGCCTGCAAAGGCCGCACCTGCAAAAGCTGCACCTGCAAAGGCCGCACCTGCAAAGGCCGCACCTGCAAAAGCTGCACCTGCAAAGGCCGCACCTGCAAAGGCTGCACCTGCAAAGGCTGCACCTGCAAAAGCTGCACCTCCTCCGGTCGCGGCCGCGGCGCCGGCCCAGGTTCTCAGGCCTGGTTCCGAGGTGCCGGTGCGTACAACCCGGCCCTCTTCCCGGTTGGCCCAATTGACCGTACCATCCATGGCACAGTCCGTGGCATCCACGGCTGCCAAAGCCAGTTACCTACACTCTATGCCCATGACCGTGCAAGCGCAGCCCGCGTTTACTGCTGCGAAAAAAGACCCCAAGCTGGCGAATAACTGGAAGACAAAGTCTGCCGCCGAGTTAACCGATGCCGAAGTGATCGCTATGCCCGACAGCGAGTACATGAACGACACGCAAATGGCGTTCTTTCGCCTCAAGCTGGTTCAGCTCAAGCAGGACATCCACAACAGCGCAGGCGAAACCACCGAGCACCTGCGGGAAGATACCGTTGTGGTGCCCGATCCGGCCGACCGCGCAACCATCGAGGAAGAGCACGCGCTGGAGCTGCGAACCCGTGACCGCGAGCGCAAGCTGCTCAAGAAGATCGAGCAGTCCATCGCCCGCATCGACGCTGGCGACTACGGTTACTGCGACGAAACCGGAGAGCCGATTGGCGTGGGCCGCCTGATTGCCAGGCCTACGGCCACGCTGTCACTTGAAGCTCAGCAGCGTCGTGAACTCAAGCAGAAAATGTTTGGTGACTGAACACGCCACCCGGCCTTTTGGTCTGGCTGACGGATCCCGCCCCATGCCTACACCTTTCCTTTCCACCCCATGAGCAAGGACGAAACCAACCCTGGACTGTTGTCAAAGGTGGTGCGGTTCGTGCGCAACCCCTCTGTGGGCTGGGCTGATCTGGAGTCTCGGCTCGAAGACCGCGAGAGCGAGTACAGCAAGCAGATGCTCAAGGAGATGATCGAGCGCAAGCGGCGCAACGACTTCGTTCGCCGCCGCGAGTTCGATGAGCTTCGCAATCTGCGCAAGCGCGAAGCGATTCAGGGTCAGCGCACCGAAGATCCCGGAGCACGTCCCTCGTTCTTCCAAAGCAGCATGGCGTCGCCCAATGAGCGTGCCGTCACGCTCAAGAAGATCAATGAGATCGAGGCGCAGATGTCCCAGCAGTGGTGGAAGAGCAAGCAGGCCACCGATGGGGCCAGCGGCCAGGAGAAGATGCCAGCCAACGCGAGGCCGGCGGACAGCTACCCGGACATGTCGGAGTCCGTTGCAGCCAGTGCCAGGGCCTTTGCGCCGACGGCGCCTGCCAGCCTGTCTGAATTGCTGCAAAGCAAGCCTGCCGTTCAGGCGCTGTTTGCAGACGACAGCGTGTCTGTGGCCAACTTCGAAGGCGCCGGCGACGGGGCGCTTTATGAGGGCGCGCACAGGGAGTCTTCGGCGCGGGCCGCGTCCTCGATGGCAGAACATACGGGCCCGATGTCGCTGTGCGAGCCCGAGGAGTTTGTGCATGAGCCTGATCTGGAAGAGGCGGCCATCCGCTTTGCCAACGGTGACCATGCCGGTGCCGAGGCAGGTCTGCTGGAGGTCCTTGCCCAACACCAGCACGATGCGCCCGACGACCAGTTGGTCATCTGGATGACGCTGTTCGACCTGTATCGCGCCACAGGTCAGCACGATCGGTTTGAGTCGCTGGCGATGGACTTCGCTGCCCTTTACAGCCGCTCCGCGCCGTTGTGGTTTTCCATGCCCGGACTGCTTGGTATGGCCGACCCGGCCCCCGAAGCGTCGGCGGCCTCTCCCGGAGCCGATCGTCGCGATTTCAGCTGGAACGCCCCGGTCACGATGGCGGTCTCCTCGGTGGCAGCGCTGCAGGCATCTCTGGCGCGATCAGCCGCCCCCTGGACCTTGTCGTGGGCGCGTCTGGCGTCCATCGAAGAGGCAGCCGTACCGCTCTTGGCCGACCAATTCACCCAGTGGGCCGAGCGCGAGGGCCAGTTTGTTTTCTCAGGCGTCGAGAGTCTTATTGCTTTGATGGAGTCCAAGACGCAGTCAGGCGATCGATCCACCAGTCCAGAGTGGTGGAGCCTGCGCATGGCAGCCCTGCGCCTGATGGGCAACCCCGAAGAGTTCGAGCTGGTGGCGCTCGATTACTGCGTCACCTACGAAGTTTCTCCTCCGTCCTGGATAGCGCCTCGTTGCAGTTACGCCGACGATCGAGGCGTCCCGTCAGGCCCGGCACCTGAGGCTCAAGAAACCGACTTTGGCCCGTCCTCGATGGTGGACTCGATCATCGCCACGTTGGACAGGACCCCTGTGGCGGAGCTTGCCGGTTATGTCGAGGGCGACGCGGTGCCCGTGCTGGAGCCCTTCGAGGCCCTGCTTCGCCCGGGTGTGCCGTTTGTCATCTCATGTGACAAACTGATCCGCGTCGACTTTGCTGCAGCCGGATCCGTCCTTAACTGGGCGGCCACCCAGCAGAGCGAGGGGCATTTGATTCTGTTTCAGAACCTGCAGCGCCTGGTGGCCGTTTTCTTCAACGTCATAGGCATTAACGAGCACGCCCGGGTCATTCCTCGCAAGAACTGAATGTTGCATCCGCCCCACCACCGGGGTGGCAGAGAGCACACCGGCGTGACGCCATCGACCTTGTGCAGATGCTCCTGCGGTCGACCAAGGAGCCTGCGGGCAAGGGCCCGGTAGCACCCTCCAACGCATGTGCCTGCACTGGCCGCTTGATACGTGGCTGCACACTTGCCGCCGTGCTTGCAAAAACCGGCGCGACCCCCATGTGCTCGAGCTATGGAATCCTCTTCACACGACAGCCATCCGGTGTTTCACGGCACCACCATTCTTAGCGTGCGACGCGAAACGCCCCAGGGCGTCCAAGTGGTGATCGGCGGTGACGGCCAGGTCACACTGGGCAACATCATCGTCAAGGGCACGGCGCGCAAGGTGCGCAAGCTCTACCACGGCAAGGTACTTGCCGGGTTCGCGGGCGCCACCGCGGATGCCTTCACGCTGTTCGAGCGCTTCGAGGCCAAGTTGGAGAAGCACCAAGGTCACCTCACTCGCGCCGCAATCGAGCTGACCAAGGATTGGCGCACCGACCGCGTGCTGCGACGCCTGGAAGCCATGCTGGCCGTTGCAGACGCCAGCTCGTCCCTCATCATTACTGGCAATGGCGATGTTCTGGAGCCCGAGCAGGGTATCGTGGCCATCGGCTCGGGCGGCGCCTATGCCCATTCTGCCGCCAAGGCGTTGCTGAGCCACACCGATCTTTCGGCGCTGGAGATCGTGAAGAAGTCGCTGGAGATCGCCGGCGAATTGTGCATCTACACCAACATGAACCACACCATCGAGACGCTCTGAGGCTGGGTGTGTTTCGTTATTGATTTGATAGCTGTTGGCGCTTTGCCAGCAAGCGGCGGCAGCATTTTTTCTTTCATATTTCAAGACAGGCACGGCATGTCGTCCATGACCCCCCAGGAAATCGTCTCTGAACTCGACAAGCACATCGTGGGCCAGGCCGGTGCCAAGCGTGCTGTGGCCATCGCGCTGCGCAACCGCTGGCGCCGCCAGCAGGTGCAGGGCAGTCTGCGCCAGGAAATCACGCCCAAGAACATCCTCATGATCGGCCCGACCGGCGTGGGCAAAACCGAGATCGCGCGCCGTCTGGCGCGGCTGGCCGATGCCCCTTTCATCAAGGTCGAGGCCACCAAGTTCACGGAGGTGGGCTATGTGGGCAAAGACGTGGACACGATCATCCGCGACCTGGCCGAGATGGCCGTGAAGCAGACCCGTGAGGCCGAGATGAAAAAGGTCCGCACGCGCGCCGAGGATGCTGCAGAAGAGCGCATCCTGGACGTGCTGATTCCGCCTGCGCGGACAGCGGCGGCCAGCGAGCCAGCGGCCGACAGCACGGCACGGCAGGTGTTTCGAAAAAAGCTGCGCGAGGGCACGCTGGACGACAAGGAGATCGAGATCGATGTGGCCGAGTCCCGGCCGTCGCTGGAGATCATGGGCCCTCAGGGCATGGAGGAGATGGCCGAGCAGTTGCGCGGCATGTTCAGTCACTTGGGCCAGGACCGGCGCAAGACACGCAAGCTCCGGATTGCCGAGGCAATGAGGCTCATCGCCGAGGAAGAGGCCGGCAAACTCGTCAATGAAGAAGAGATCAAGACCCGTGCCGTGGCCAATGCCGAGCAAAACGGGATCGTGTTCATTGACGAGATCGACAAGGTCGCCGCGCGCCAGGAAAGCAGTGGCGCTGATGTGTCGCGCCAGGGCGTGCAGCGCGACCTGCTGCCGCTGGTGGAGGGCACCACGGTGTCCACCAAGTACGGGATGATCAAGACCGACCACATCCTGTTCATCGCCTCGGGTGCGTTTCACCTGGCCAAGCCCAGCGACCTGATCCCCGAGCTGCAGGGGCGATTCCCGATCCGGGTGGAGCTCGCATCGCTGTCGGTGCAGGACTTCGAGGCCATTCTGACGCAGACGCATGCCTCGCTCGTCAAGCAATACCAGGCGCTGCTGGCCACAGAGGGCGTCACCCTGGAATTCACCCCCGCAGGCATCACGCGCCTGGCGCGCATTGCGTTCGAGGTGAACGAGCGCACCGAGAACATCGGCGCACGCCGCCTTGCCACCGTCATGGAGCGACTGCTTGACGAGGTGAGCTTCGATGCAACGCGCCTTCAGGGCCAGACGATAGCGATCGACGCTGACTACGTGGACGCCCGCCTGGCCACACTGAGCCAGGATGAAGATCTCTCGCGCTACATTCTGTGACGATTGGGATGGGCCTTGAGAGGTCACATTCATAGGCGTCTGTAAGTGCTTCTTTTGCAAGGGCTTTTAGCGTGCTTCCGCTTTCGGATAGCGACCTAAGTCCTTGATTTCATTGCCAAATCTTGTAGGGCACCCCTTGCCCGGATGCGTTTTCCTGCTACAGTGCAAAAAAGTGCAATTAAGTGGTGAAAAGTGCCGGGATGCCCCGTTTGGCGGCATCAAAAGGCCGCAACCAAGTGGGGATTCCGTCTGTGTTCCAAGGTGCTTCGTCGCTCAGTCTCGATGCGAAGGGTCGGCTTTCTGTGCCGACCCGGCATCGTGACGTTCTGACGGCCACCGCCGCGGGGCAACTCACGATCACCAAGCACCCCCACGGCTGCCTGATGGTGTTCCCGCGGCCCGAATGGGAAAAATTTCGCGAACGCATCGCCCAGTTGCCCATGTCGGCCCAGTGGTGGAAGCGCATCTTCCTGGGCAACGCCATGGATGTGGAGATGGACGCCACCGGCCGCGTGCTGATCTCGCCTGAGCTGCGAGAAGCCGCCGGTATCAGCCGCGACACCATGCTGTTGGGCATGGGCAACCATTTCGAACTCTGGGACAAGGCCACCTACGACGCGCAGGAGGCGAAGGCCATGCAGGGCGACATGCCAGATGTCTTCAAGGACTTCTCGTTCTGAGGCGCGCGCAGTGACATCAGGCAGCCTTCAACACACCACCGTTTTGCTGGATGAAGCCGTCGACGCCCTGCTGGGCGCAGCCGGCCCACAGCCTGCGGGAACCTGGGTCGATGCGACCTTCGGCCGCGGCGGGCATTCGCGGCTGATCCTGATGCGGCTGGGGCCCGAGGCTCGCCTGGTCGCTTTCGACAAGGACCCGGACGCCATTGCCGAAGCAACGCGCATCACCGATGCGCGTTTTTCCATCCGGCATGAAGGATTCCGCCACCTGTCCGAACTGCCTGCGGGCAGCGCCCTGGGGGTGCTGATGGATCTGGGCGTGAGCTCGCCCCAGATCGACAGCCCCGGGCGGGGATTCAGTTTTCGTTTCGACGGCCCGCTGGACATGCGCATGGACACCACGCGCGGAGCCAGCGTTGCCGATTGGTTGGCTACGGCCGAGGCCGGTCAGATTGCCGAGGTGATACGTGACTACGGTGAAGAACGGTTTGCTGGCCCCATTGCAAAGGCGATTGTTGCTTGGCGCGAAGAACGGGGTCCTCTTGCAACCACCACCGAACTGGCCGATCTCGTGGCTGGCGCGGTCAAAACCCGCGAGCAGGGCCAGAACCCTGCAACGCGCACATTTCAAGCTCTTCGGATTTTCATCAACGCCGAGCTTGAAGAGCTGCAACAGGCGCTAGACGCCAGCCTGGACGTGCTCGCCCCGGGAGGGCGGCTGGTGGTGATCAGCTTCCATTCGCTGGAAGACCGAATCGTCAAGCAGTTCATCGCCAAACACTCCAAGGAGGTCTACGACCGCCGCGCGCCGTTTGCCGCTCCCCAGGTCATGAAGCTCGTGGCACTCGACCGGATCAAGCCCAGCGCCGCCGAAGTGGCGGCCAACCCACGCGCGCGCAGCGCCATCATGCGCGTGGCCGAGCGGACCGAGGTGTCGGCATGAGCAGCATGATGTTTTGCCGCCGGGCCGCCCCAAGGCAAAACGCGGCCCCCTTGGGGGGCAGCGACGACACGCCAGTGCGGAGCGTGGGGGCTGCTTGCATGAGCCGCCGGGCCGCCCCAAGGCAAAACGCGGCCCCCTTGGGGGGCAGCGACGACACGCCAGTGCGGAGCGTGGGGGCGTTGGCATGACCCGTCTGAACATCGTTTTGCTCATGGCCGTGATGGCCAGCGCCCTGTACCTGGTGCATGTGCAGTACGAGTCACGCCGCCTGTTCACAGAGCTCGATCGCGCCACGGCCGAGGCGGCACGCCTGGAGACGGAACGCCAGCGCCTTCTGGTCGAAAAACGCGCACAGGCCACCCCGCTGCGTGTGGAAAAAATCGCGCGGGCACAGCTCAATATGCGCACCACCACGCCGGCCATCACGCACTACGTGGCGGACCCGCAGGGCGTGACCAAAGCAGTGCCTGCCGCCGCCGCGCCCGCGACGCGCCCGGACGGAGCATTGCAGCCGTGAGCCGCAGCGTGGTCTACACCGCCAGTCCTCTGCTGGCCAGCAAGACGCCGTTGTGGCGCAGCAAGTTCATCGTGGCGGTGATTGCGCTGGGCTTTCTCGCCCTGGGCGGCCGGGCCGCGTATGTGCAGGTGTTCGGTAACGACTTCTTTCAGCGCCAGGGCGAGGTGCGCTTCGCCCGCACGCTGGAGCTGCCCGCCAACCGCGGCAAGATCCTGGACCGTAACGGCCTGATCCTCGCGTCCAGCGTGCCTGCCGCCAGCATCTGGGCCATTCCGGAAGACGTGGAGCAAGAGTCGCCCGAGGTCCGCGCCAAGCTCAAGCGGCTGGCCAAGCTGCTCGACATGCCCTTGGCCGACCTGAACAAAAAGCTGGCCGACGAGGACAAGACCTTCGTCTGGATCAAGCGCCAGCTTGACTGGGACGTGGGCCAGCAAATTGCGGCCCTCAACATCAAGGGCATCTACCAGCGCAAGGAATACAAGCGCCAGTACCCCGAGGGCGAGGCCGCAGCGCACGTGGTGGGCTTTACCAACGTGGAAGACCTGGGTCAGGAGGGCATCGAACTGGCCTTCAACAAGGAACTGGCGGGCAAGCCCGGATCGCGCCGCGTGATCAAGGATCGCCTGGGCCGGGTGGTCGAGGGCGTGGGCGAAACCGTTTCGCCGGTGGACGGCAAGGATCTGCAGCTGTCCATCGACAGCAAGGTGCAGTTTTTTGCCTACCAGAAGCTGCGCGACCAGGTGGCGGCGCACAAGGCCAAGGCGGGCAGTGTGGTGGTGCTCGACGCGCACACTGGCGAGCTCCTGGCGCTGGCCAACTACCCCAGCTACGTGCCAGACAAGCGCCAGAACCTCACTGGCGAGCAGTTGCGCAACCGCGCGCTCACCGACGTCTTCGAGCCTGGCTCCACCATGAAGCCCTTCACCATCGGGCTGGCGCTCGAAACCGGCCGCGTGAAGCCCGAAACGGTGGTGGACACCAACCCGGGGCGCATCACGATCACGGGTTCCACCATTTCCGACACGCACAACCATGGCGTGCTCACGGTCGAAGGCGTCATCCAGAAGTCGAGCAACGTGGGTACCACCAAGCTGGCCATGCAGATGCCTCCGCGCGAGATGTGGGAGACCTTCTCCGCGGCCGGGTTCGGGCAGAAGCCCCAGGTGAATTTCCCTGGTGTGGTCACCGGGCGCCTGCGCCCCTACAAAACGTGGCGGCCGGTGGAGCAGGCGACCATGTCGTACGGCTACGGCCTGTCGGCGAGCCTGTTCCAGATGGCGCGGTCGTACACGGTGTTTGCCAACGGCGGCCGCGTGATCCCTGCAACGCTGCTCAAGACCGACGAAGTGGCCGTGGGCGTGCCTGTGTTTTCCGAGCGCACGGCAGACCAGGTGCGCAAGATGCTCCAGATGGCCGCTGGCCCCGGAGGCACGGGCCAGAAGGCGCAGACGCTGGGCTATTCGGTGGGCGGCAAGTCGGGCACGGCCCGCAAGCAGGTGGGCAAGAACTACGCCTCGGGCAAATACCGCGCCTGGTTTACCGGCATGGCACCCATCGACAAGCCGCGCATCATCGTCGCAGTGATGATTGATGAGCCTAGCAACGGCGTGTTCTACGGCGGTGCCGTGGCCGCACCCGTCTTCAGCGAAGTCGTGCAGCAAACCCTGCGCATGATGGGCGTGCAGCCCGACATGGCCGTCAAGCCGCAGATTGTTGCCAATGCCGTGGAGGAGTCGCTGTGACGCTGGCCACCGCCATCACCGTGCTCGGCTCTGCGGGCGCTGCCGTCGATTGGCTGCGCGCGGGCGTCACCGGCACCCTGCAGACCGACAGTCGGAAAATCCAGCCTGGCGACGGCTTCATCGCCTGGCCCGGCGCTGCAACCGATGGCAGGGCGCATGTGGCCGATGCCATGGTGCGCGGGGCGGCGGCCTGTCTGGTGGAGCAGTCGGGTGTTGAGGCATTTGGCTTTACAGGCGCGCACATGGCCGCGCTGCACGGCCTGAAGGCTGCCACCGGGCCCATCGCAGCGCAGTGGTTCGGCACGCCCAGCAGCCGCCTGGATGTGCTCGCCGTCACTGGCACCAACGGCAAGACCAGCACCGCATGGTGGCTGGCCGATGCCATTAATTTACTATCAAAAAAAGAGCATTCGGGCAAGAAGGACTGCGCGCTCGTGGGTACTTTAGGGATGGGTTTGCCGCCAGCGCTCGAATCCACCGGCATGACCACGCCCGACCCGGTTCGCCTGCAGCGGGCTTTCAGCA
This sequence comes from Acidovorax sp., assembly GCA_046318695.1. Classification (GTDB taxonomy): domain Bacteria; phylum Pseudomonadota; class Gammaproteobacteria; order Burkholderiales; family Burkholderiaceae_C; genus Acidovorax. The sequence goes on along the minus strand of JBKCTS010000303.1, from coordinate 11,728 downwards.
GCTTTGCGGCCGCGGGGCTGTCGGCCTGCGCCATCGAGGCGTCGTCCATCGGCCTGGCCGAGGCCCGCCTTGAAGGCACCGAGATCCGTGTGGCCATCTTCACCACTTTCACCCAGGACCATCTCGACTATCACGGCAGCATGGCCGATTACTGGCTGGCCAAGCGGGCGCTGTTTGACTGGTCGGGCCTGCAGGCCGCCGTGATCAACATCGACGACGCGGCTGGTGCGCAGTTGCACGAAGAGCTTCGTGGCGGAGCGCTTGACCTGTGGTCCGTCTCGGCCCAGGGCGCAGCGCGGGTCGCAGCGCGTGACATCGCAATGGGCGCCCAGGGCCTTCGCTTCGCCGTGGTGGAAGAAGGCGTGGCCCAGCCGCAGTTGCTGCAGACGCAGGTGATTGGCCACTACAACGTGCAGAACCTGCTGTGTGTGATTGCGGCACTGCGCAGCCGTGGCGTGCCGCTGGGCGCTGCGGTGCAGGCATGCGCAGGCCTTGCCCCCGTGCCCGGCCGCATGCAGCGCCTGGTGGCACCCGGCCAGCCGTTGGTGGCCGTTGACTACGCCCACACGCCCGACGCGCTCGAAAAAGCCTTGCTGGCCCTGCGTCCGCTGGCGCAGCAGCGTGCCGGGGCGCTGTGGTGCATCTTCGGCTGCGGCGGCGACCGCGATGCCAGCAAGCGCCCGCTCATGGGCGCGGCGGCCCAGCAGCATGCCGACCAGGTCGTCGTGACCAGCGACAACCCGCGCAGCGAAGACCCCGCTGCCATCGTCCATCAGGTACTGCAGGGCACGATTGCAGGCACCACCGTCCGTGCCGAGCTGGACCGTGCCCGGGCCATCGCGCAGGTCGTGGCCATGGCGGCGCCACAGGACGTTGTTTTGATCGCCGGCAAGGGCCACGAAGACACCCAGGAAGCCGCTGGCATACGCCAGCCTTTTTCGGACATGGCCCACGCTCAGGCCGCATTGCGCGCGCGGGGGGCCATCACATGGGCATGACCCCGACCATGCAGATGACCATGATGACCCTGGGCGAGGCTTTCGCCCTGGTGCGCCAGCGTGTGCCCGACGCAAGGCTGGTGGGCGACGGTGCTACCCCTCTGGCGCGCGTGCACACCGATACGCGCAGCTTGCAGCGCGGCGACCTGTTTGTGGCGCTCAAGGGCGAACGCTTTGACGCCAACGCCTTCTTGGCCGATGCCCGCGCAGGTGGCGCTTTGGCCGCAGTCGCCCACGGCGGGCTGCACGAAGCGGGGCTGGCGGGCATCGAAGTGCCTGACACCCTGGTTGCATTGGGCGCCCTGGCAACGGGCTGGCGTGCCGCGTTTCATCTTCCCGTGATTGGCGTGACGGGCAGCAATGGCAAGACCACGGTGACGCAGATGGTGGCGTCCATCCTCCGGGCGTGGCGGGGCGATGCTGCCTTTGCCACGCAGGGCAATTTCAACAACGACATTGGCGTGCCGCTGATGCTGATGCGCCTGCGCGCAACGCACACCGCCGCAGTCATCGAGATGGGCATGAACCACCCTGGCGAAATCGCCCGCCTGGCCGCCATGGCCCAGCCTACGGTGGCGCTGGTCAACAACGCGCAGCGCGAGCACCTGGAGTTCATGCACACGGTGGAGGCGGTGGCGCGCGAGAACGGCTCGGTGTTTGCCAGCCTGCCCGAAGATGGCGTGGCGGTGTTCCCGGCGGGTGACGAATACACCGCGCTCTGGCGCAGCCTGGCGCAAGGCCGTCGCTGTATGACGTTTGGCACAGATGGCGACGTGACCTGCCGCAGTGCGGTGTGGACGGGCGGCGCCTGGGCCGCCACGCTGGGCACGCCGCAGGGCGATGTGGCCGTCCGCCTGCACATTGCCGGCCGCCACAACGTGACCAACGCCATGGCCGCTACAGCGTGCGCGCTGGCTGCGGGTGTGCCGCTGGCCGCCGTTGCCGAGGGGCTGGCCCGCTTTGTGCCGGTCAAGGGCCGCTCGCGGGCTTTCGCGGTGCAGTTTGCCGGCCGCGAAATCCCGGTGGTGGACGACACCTACAACGCCAACCCCGACTCCATGCGCGCCGCGATTGACGTGCTGGCCGAGCTGCCCGCGCCGCAACTGCTGGTGCTTGGCGACATGGGGGAGGTCGGCGACCAGGGCCCGCAGTTCCATGCCGAGGCCGGTGCCCATGCACGCGCCGCAGGCATCGCTCAGTTGTTTGCGCTGGGTGCTTTGTCGGCCCATGCCGCCACCGCCTTTGGGGGCGCCCGGCATTTCGACAACATGGATGCGCTGCAGCTTGCCGTCAAGCAAGCGCTGCCCAAGGCCGGAAGTGTGCTGGTCAAGGGCTCCCGTTTCATGGCGATGGAGCGGGTCGTGGAGGCCATTGCGGCAGCCGCAGCGCAGCCTGAGGCATCCAAGGTTGACAACGATAACAACAAGCCAAGCGACACGCTGGAGGGAATCCATGGTGCAACTCACTGATACACACGGTACCGGCGCGGTGATGCCGGACCAGCGAGGTGGCGCATGCTGCTGATACTGGCGCAATGGCTGCAGGGACTGTCGCCGGAGCTCGGCTTTCTCCGGGTGTTCCAGTACCTCACGTTCCGGGCGCTGATGGCTGCGGTGACGGCCTTGCTCATCGGACTGGTCGCGGGCCCCAGGGTGATCCGTGTGCTCACGTCGCTCAAGATCGGCCAGCCCATCCGCGGCTATGCCATGCAAACGCACCTGTCCAAGAGTGGCACACCCACCATGGGTGGCGTGCTCATCCTGCTGTCGATCGCTTTGTCGACCCTGTTGTGGTTCGACCTGTCCAACCGCTTTGTGTGGATCGTGCTGCTGGTGACCCTCGGGTTTGGTGCCATCGGCTGGGTGGACGACTGGCGCAAGGTGGTCAACAAGGACCCCGAGGGCATGCGCTCACGCGAAAAGTATCTCTGGCAGTCGGTCATTGGTCTGATTGCTGCGCTGTACCTGGTGTTCAGCATCTCCGAGAACTCAAACACACGCGTTTTCGAGCTATTCGTGAGCTGGGTGCAGTCGGGCTTCTCGCTGGACCTGCCGCCCAAGGCGGGCCTGCAATTGCCGTTCTTCAAGGAGATCAGCTACCCGTTGGGCGTGCTGGGATTCGTCATCCTGACCTACCTGGTCATTGTGGGCTCCAGCAACGCGGTCAATCTGACCGACGGCCTGGATGGTCTGGCCATCATGCCGGTGGTGATGGTCGGCTCTGCCCTGGGGGTGTTTGCCTACGTCACCGGCAGTTCCGTCTATTCGAAATACCTTTTCTTCCCCCATATCCCCGGATCGGGCGAACTGCTGATCTTTTGCGCCGCCATGGCAGGCGCGGGCCTGGCGTTCCTTTGGTTCAACGCCCATCCGGCGCAGGTGTTCATGGGTGACGTGGGGGCGCTCGCATTGGGCGCGGCCTTGGGCACCATTGCCGTGATCGTGCGCCAGGAGATCGTGCTCGCCATCATGGGCGGCATTTTCGTGGTCGAGGCGCTCTCGGTGATGCTGCAGGTCATGTGGTTCAAGTACACCAAGCGCCGCTACGGCGAAGGTCGCCGCCTGCTCAAGATGGCACCCTTGCATCACCACTTTGAAAAGAGCGGCTGGAAGGAAACGCAAGTGGTGGTGCGCTTTTGGATCATCACCATGCTGCTGTGCCTGGTGGGCTTATCCACCCTGAAACTGCGATGAACGCCAGCGACTCTCAACGGCCTCTCAACCCGTCTGGCACGGCCGTGCCCGATGGCGCCGTCGCGCCTGCGCCCGCGGCCGCAGGCACGGGCGAGCCGCCTCGCACAGGCGATGGCGCAGAGGTGGGTAGGGTTGCCGCGCAGCCCCGATCCGTTACCACCGATGCAGCGCTCGCATGGGCCCCCACCCCGTTGACTGCGGCCCGGGATGCCGCCGCGTTTGTGGCGCAGATGTTTGCCGAGGTCTCTGCCCCCGAAGCGACCACTACCGTGCAGGCGGTGGACGCTGGCAACGCAGCCACCCAGGACAGCGCCATGTCCGATGCGCCCGCACATCCAGCCGGTCGCCCTGGCGAGGGCATCGCCCCGCTCGGTGGTCAGAACATCCTCATCCTCGGCCTGGGTGCCTCGGGCCTGGCCATGGCGCGCTGGTGCGTGCGCTGCGGTGCCCGGCAGGTCACGGTTGCCGACACCCGCGCAGCGCCGCCCCAACTGCCGGCCCTTGCGCAGGAGCTGCCCCAGGTTCGGTTCGTGTCAGGCGCCTTGGACGCTGCGCTGGTGGAAGGCCAGGAGTTGCACGCCGTCTACCGCTCGCCGGGCCTCAGCCCCGCGGTGATTGCGCCTGTCGTTCTAGCGGCACGGGCCCATGGGGCCAGCGTTGGCGGCGAATTGAGCCTGTTTGCGGCAGGTCTCGCCGCACTGCGCGCATCGCACGGCTACGCCCCCGCGGTGCTGGCGATCACGGGCACCAACGGCAAGACCACGGTGACCTCTCTCACTGGCCAGTTGGTGGAGCGCTCGGGCCAGCGCGTGGCGGTGGCGGGCAACATCGGCCCCACACTGCTGGATACACTGGCTGCTCGCATCGACACAGGCTCGCTTCCAGACGTGTGGGTGCTGGAGCTCTCGAGTTTTCAGCTCGACGAAGTCACAGGCTTCGAACCCACCGCAGCCACCGTACTCAACATCACACAGGACCACCTGGACTGGCACGGCGACATGGCGGCCTACGCCGCTGCCAAGGCCCGCATCTTTGGCGAAAGCGGCCTCATGATCCTTAACCGCGAGGATCCCGAGGTCATACGCATGCTGCCGCCGCCCGGCCGCCCGAAGGCGGCAGCGGCCCCCGCGGGGGGCAGCGAAGCACACGCAGTGGCGAGCGTGGGGGCACAAAATGCTCCGCCGCCCGGCCGCCCGAAGGCGGCAGCGGCCCCCGTGGGGGGCAGCGAAGCACACGCAGTGGCGAGCGTGGGGGGCAACCCTTCATGGACTCCGGTGAAGGGCAGGCTGCAAAAGCCGCAGGTGCGCGAGCACATCACCTTCGGGGCCGACATGCCCCGCCGCCCGGGTGATTTCGGTATCGAGGTCGTCAGCGGCATGCCGTGGCTAGTGCGTGCGCTGGATGCTGACGAAACCCGCAAGCGCAGCCGCCAGGCGCAGGACGAAGACCTTCACATCCAGCGCCTCATGCCCGCAGATGCGCTGCGCATCCGTGGCCGCCACAATGCGGTCAATGCCCTGGCCGCACTGGCGCTGGCGTCTGCCGCCGGCTGCACGCTGGCGCCCATGCTGTACGGGCTTCGTGAATACCGGGGCGAGCCTCACCGCGTCGAGCCCGTGGCCATCATCGGTGGCGTGGAGTATTTTGACGACAGCAAGGGCACCAACGTGGGCGCGACCGTGGCGGCCGTGACCGGTCTGGGCGCCGAGCGCCGCGTAGTGGTGATTCTTGGTGGAGAAGGCAAGGGCCAGGACTTTTCGCCGCTGGCTGCGCCCGTGGCGCGCTTTGCAAGGGCCGTGGTGCTCATCGGCCGCGATGCGCCCCTGATTCGCGCCGCGCTGGCCGACGCCGGGGTGGCCCTGTACGAGGCTGCCACCTTGCCCCAGGCGGTGAACCTCGCCGCCCAGCGCGCCCACAGCGGCGATGCCGTGCTCATGTCGCCTGCCTGTGCCAGTTTTGACATGTTCAAAGACTACGAGCACCGCGCCCAGGTGTTCTGCGAAGCCGTGCGCGGCCTGGCCGATGACGCGGGCATGTCGCTGGAGGGGGTGGCATGACCAAACCCGCCCGGCCCGGTACTTTCAGGCAACGCGCCAGCGCCTGGTTTCCGGCGCTGGCCGGAAAAGGCACCGTGGTGCTGCCGGTGCGTGTGGGGGGCACCGAGTACCGCCGTCGCCCCATAGACACCACTCCCGCCAGCGTGCTGGGCTTTGACCAGGCGCTGCTGTGGGTGGTGGTTGCGCTGCTGGCCTGGGGGCTGGTGATGGTGTACTCCGCATCGATTGCCATGCCAGACAACCCCCGGTTTGTCAGCTATGCCTCAACGCATTTCCTGGCACGCCATGCGATGTACATCACGATCGGATTTGTGGCGGCGCTGCTGGCCTTCCAGATACCGATGGCGCTATGGGAGCGCGCTGCGCCCTGGTTGTTTCTAGTCGCCCTGCTGCTGCTCTGTGCGGTGCTGATTCCAGGGCTGGGAAAAGTGGTCAATGGGGCGCGCCGCTGGTTGTCCATTGGGCCGCTTGGCTTTCAGCCCTCTGAGGTGGCCAAGTTTGCCGTACTCATCTATGCCGCCGACTACATGGTGCGCAAGATGGAGGTGAAAGAGCGGTTCTTTCGCGCCGTGCTCCCCATGGGCGCCGCAGTGGGCATCGTGGGCGTTCTGCTGCTGGCCGAGCCCGACATGGGGGCGTTCATGGTGGTTGCCGTCATCGCCATGGGCATCCTCTTCCTGGGCGGGGTCAACGCCCGCATGTTCTTCCTGATCGCTGGTGTGCTGGTGGGCGCCTTCGCGCTGATGATTGCCAGCTCGCCCTGGCGCCGCGAGCGCGTGTTTGCCTACCTTGATCCGTTCAGCGAGGCCCATGCCCTGGGCAAGGGCTATCAGCTCTCGCACTCGTTGATTGCGATCGGTCGCGGCGAGATTTTTGGCGTAGGGCTGGGCGGCAGCGTCGAAAAACTGCACTGGCTGCCGGAGGCACATACAGACTTCCTGCTGGCCGTCATCGGTGAAGAGTTTGGCCTGGTCGGCGTGCTCGCGCTGATCGTTCTTTTTCTGTGGATGACCCGCCGCATCATGCACATCGGCCGCCAGGCCATTGCGCTGGATCGCGTTTTCTCGGGCTTGGTAGCGCAGGGCGTCGCCATCTGGATCGGTTTTCAGGCGTTCATCAACATGGGTGTGAACCTGGGCGCGCTACCGACCAAGGGGCTCTCGCTGCCGCTCATGAGCTTTGGTGGTTCGGCGATCTTGATGAATCTTGTCGCATTGGCGGTCGTGCTGCGGGTGGACTATGAAAACAAGCTGCTCATGCGCGGAGGTCGCGTATGACGCAGAAAACCGCTTTGATCATGGCGGGCGGCACGGGTGGCCACATCTTCCCGGGGCTGGCTGTAGCCCAGGAGCTGCGCACGCGCGGCTGGCGCGTGCACTGGCTGGGCGCGCCGGACAGCATGGAGTCGCGCATCGTGCCCACGCACGGCTTTACCCTCGAACTGATCGATTTCTCGGGCGTGCGCGGCAAGGGCCTCATCACGCTGGCTGTGTTGCCGCTGCGCCTTTTGCGGGCCTTCTGGCAAGCCCTGCAGGTGGTGCGGCGCGTCAAGCCCGATGTGGTGGTGGGCCTGGGTGGCTACATCAGCTTTCCGGGCGGGATGATGGGCGTGCTTGCGGGCAAGCCGCTGGTTTTGCATGAGCAAAACTCGGTGGCGGGCCTGGCCAACAAGGTGCTGGCCGGGGTGGCCGACCGTGTGTTCACCGCGTTTCCCCAGGTGCTGCCCAAGGGCCAGTGGGTGGGCAACCCGCTGCGAACGGCCTTCACCCAGCAACCAGGCCCCGCCGAACGCTTTGCCGGACGCAGCGGCCCGCTGCGCCTGCTGGTGGTGGGCGGCAGCCTGGGCGCGCGCGCGCTCAACGACATCGTTCCCCAGGCCATCGCGCTCATGCCTGCGGAGCGCCGTCCGGTCATTACGCATCAAAGCGGTGCTGCGCAGATCGATGCGCTGCGCGCCAACTACGCCGCGGCGGGAGTCGATGCCGAACTCACCCCGTTCATTGACGACACCGCCAGCGCCTTTGCTGCGGCCGACATCATCGTGTGCCGCGCTGGTGCCAGCACCGTGACCGAGATCGCTGCGGTGGGTGCGGCTGCCGTGTTCGTACCCTTCCCCTCGGCGGTGGATGACCACCAGACCACCAACGCCCAGTTCCTCGTCAACGCGGGGGGCGGATGGATCACCCAGCAGCGAGACCTCACGCCGCAAGGCCTCTCGCAGATGCTATTGAATTTGGAACGCTCCACGCTGCTGGACAGAGCGCTCAAGGCGAAAGACATGCAAAAAATCAATGCCACCCGCGAAGTGGTGACTGCCTGCGAGGAGTTGGCATGAAACACGCGATACGCCACATCCATTTTGTCGGCATCGGGGGTGCGGGCATGAGCGGCATCGCCGAGGTGCTGTTCAACCTGGGCTACCGCATCTCGGGCTCTGACCTGGCCGACAGTGCCACGCTGCGTCGCCTGCAAGACCTCGGCATCAAGACCTGCCTGGGCCACGCCGCGGCGCACATTGAAGATGCCGATGCAGTGGTCACATCCACCGCAGTCACGTCCGACAACCCCGAGGTGCTGGCCGCGCGCGCCAGGAAAATCCCGGTGGTGCCACGTGCGCTGATGCTGGCCGAGCTGATGCGGCTCAAGCAGGGCATTGCGATTGCCGGCACCCACGGAAAGACCACCACCACCAGCTTGGTGACTTGCGTGCTGGCCGAGGCGGGGCTGGATCCGACCTTTGTCATTGGCGGCAAGCTCAACAGTGCGGGGGCCAACGCCAAGCTGGGTAGCGGCGAATACATCGTGGTCGAAGCCGACGAGTCCGACGCCTCGTTCCTGAACCTGCTGCCGGTGATGGCCGTGGTGACCAACATCGACGCCGACCACATGGAAACCTACGGGCACGACTTCAGCCGGCTCAAGGGCGCTTTTGTGGATTTCCTGCATCGCATGCCCTTTTATGGCACGGCGGTGCTTTGCGTGGACAGCCCGGCGGTGCGCGACATCCTGCAAAGCGTGACCTGCCCGATCACCAGCTATGGTTTTTCCGAAGACGCGCAGGTGCGCGCCATCAACGTACGGGCCGAGGCAGGCCAGATGCGCTTTACGGTGCAGCGCCGCAACGGCGTGACCCTGCCCGACATGGACATCGTGCTGAACCTGGCAGGTGAACACAACGTGCTCAATGCGCTGTCGGCCGTTGCGGTGGCGGTGGAGCTGAACATCCCCGACGAAGCCGTGCAGCGTGCGCTGGCAAGCTTCAAGGGCGTGGGCCGGCGCTTCCAGCGCTACGGCGAGCTGCCCGCAAAGGCGGGCGGCCAGTTCACGGTGATTGACGACTACGGCCACCATCCAGTCGAGATGGCGGCCACGCTGGCCGCAGCGCGCGGCGCGTTCCCGGGCCGGCGCCTGGTGCTGGCGTTCCAGCCGCACCGCTACAGCCGCACGCGCGACTGCTTCGAGGATTTCGTCAAGGTCATTGGCTCCGCAGACGCCGTGCTGCTGACGGAGGTGTATGCCGCTGGCGAGGCCCCAGTGGTGGCGGCCGACGGCCGTTCGCTCACGCGCGCCCTGCGTGTGGCGGGCCGCGTGGAGCCCGTGTTTGTCGATCACGTGGCCGACCTGCCACAGGCCATCTTCGACAACGCACGCGACGGCGACGTGGTGATGTGCATGGGCGCGGGTTCCATCGGCGCAGTGCCCGGCAAGTTGGTCGAAATGCTACAAAATAGTGAGCTTCAAGCGCTTGAAGGGAGCGCGGCATGACCCTTTCAGACACCAAGATTGACATCAAAGCCCTGGGCAAGGTTGCCGTGCTGATGGGTGGCGACTCGGCCGAGCGTGAGGTATCGCTCATGTCTGGCAGCGGCGTGCTGCAGGCCCTGCGGGCCAGTGGTGTGGATGCCCACGCATTCGACCCCGCCAGCCAGGCATTGAGCGACCTCAAACGCGACGGCTACGAGCGCTGCTTCATCGCATTGCATGGCCGCCACGGTGAAGACGGCACCGTGCAGGGCGCGCTGGAGCTGCTGCGCATTCCGTACACCGGCCCCGGGGTGATGGCATCGGCCATTGCCATGGACAAGGTCATGACCAAGCGCGTGTGGCTGGCCGAGGGTCTGCCCACGCCGCGCTATGTGTGGCTGGCCCCCGACCGCCAGCAGCTCGAAGTGATCCGCACCGTGCCCGAGGAGCTGGGCCTGCCGCTCATCGTCAAGCCACCCCGCGAAGGCTCGTCGATTGGCGTGACCAAGGTGCGCGGGTATTCGGACATGCAGGATGCCGTAAAACTCTCTGCCCATTACGACCCCGATGTGCTGTGCGAAGAATTCATCGAGGGTGAGGAGGTGACCTGCCCCGTGCTCGGCCAGGGGGCCGACGCACGCGCACTGCCTGTGATCCGCATCGTCGCGCCCGATGGCGCCTACGACTACCAGAACAAGTACTTCACAGATGACGTGAAGTACCAGTGCCCCAGCGGCCTGCCCGAAGCCGAGGAACGCGAGATCCAGCGCATCGTGTTGCAGGCCTATCGCACGCTGGGTTGCCGTGGCTGGGGCCGAGCCGACCTGATGATCCGGGCCAGCGACCGCAAGCCCTTTTTGCTGGAGATGAACACATCGCCCGGCATGACCGGGCATTCGCTGGTGCCCATGTCGGCCCGCGCCTCGGGCATCAGCTACGAGGCGCTGTGCCTGCGCATCCTGGCCAGCGCCGCGCTGGACGTGCCGCGCCGAGACGCGGCACCGCAAGGAGCCGCCAATCCATGACTGCGACGATGCCCGCACCGCTGGACGTCAAGCTCATGAACATGACCGCATCGGTTCTGTTCACGGGCTGCGTTCTGCTCGCGATGGCGGCGGGTGTCTGGTGGGTGCTGCGTTCTCCCGGTTTCGCTATCACGCGCATCGTGGTGGAGGGGGATCTGGTGCACAACAACGCAATCACGCTGCGGGCCAACGTCGGGCCGCACCTGGCGGGCAACTTCTTCACCTTGGACCTGCGCGTCGCGCGCGATGCCTTCGAGCAGGTGCCCTGGGTGCGCCGCGCCGAGGTGCGCCGGGTGTATCCGGGCAGCCTGGCGGTCGAGCTGCAGGAGCACGAAGCGGTGGCCTACTGGGGCTCCGAATCGGGCGGGGCGCTGGTCAACCGCTTTGGCGAGGTGTTCGAGGCCAATACCGGGGATGTGGATCTGGACGGCCTGCCGCGCCTTGTGGGTCCGGCCGGAAGTGCCCTGGAGGTTTTACAGATGCACGGACTGCTCAACCCGGTGTTCTAGCGACTGGGTGTGGTGGTCGAGGCGCTCGAACTGAAAGGCCGCGGTGGTTGGCGTGTGACGCTGGATACCGACGCCGTGCTGGAGCTGGGCGGTGGAACGCCGCAGGAAGTGGCGCAACGCACGCAGCGCTTCGCACACACGCTGCCCCAGGTTGCAGCGCAGTACGGTCGCCGGGTGGATGCGCTGGAGTCGGCCGATCTGCGCTATTCCGGCGGCTACGCACTGCGCATGCGCGGCGTTACCACCGTGGTCGTGGGCGACGTGCCAGCGGCTGATGGTGCAGGACGCAGGAGGTGAGAGCGATGGGACAACCCGCAACACAGGCAGGCGTTGGAGCCTGGCAGGCGATCCGATCGCCGGGCTACCGGTTGCCTGCGCCCACGGCGCGGACTGACAGAACAGAAAAGGGCAGAGGCTGAATATGGCAAGAGAATACAAAGATGTAGTGGTGGGCCTGGACATCGGCACGGCCAAGGTCATGGCTGTGGTGGCCGAGGTGCTGCCCAGCGGCGAGCTCAAGCTGGCCGGCCTGGGCGTGGCCCCGAGCAATGGCCTCAAACGCGGCGTGGTGGTCAACATCGACGCCACGGTGCAGAGCATCCAGCAGGCGCTGAAAGAGGCCGAGCTGATGGCCGACTGCAAGATCCAGCGTGTGTACACCGGCATCACCGGCAGCCACATCCGCGGGCTCAACTCCAGCGG
>JBKCTS010000302.1:0-1816 GCA_046318695.1 Acidovorax sp. | reverse complement strand
GAACGATGTGAAATGCCGCAAGGGCGCACGCAGGTCATGCGACACAGCGCGCAAAAACTCCTCTTGCGCGGCGGCCATCTCGGCCACTTGCCGTTGGCTGGCGGCCAGTGCGGCGCGCAGCGCGTCGGGCGAAAGTTCGTCGTGGGGCATGGGGCGGGGGTGTCAGGCCTTGGGTGACTTCACGGGGCGGTGCCAGTTGGCAATGCTCAGTTGCTTGGCTCGCGTCACGCTGAGCGCGCCGGGCGGGGTGCTTTTGGTGATGGTGCTGCCGCCGCCCACGGTGCCGCCCGCGCCAATTGTGACGGGCGCTATCAGAACGCAGTTGCTGCCCACATGCACATCGGCCTCGATCACGGTGCGGTGCTTGTTGGCTCCGTCGTAGTTGGCGGTGATGCTGCCCGCGCCGGAGTTCACGCGCTCGCCCACGGTGGCAGCGCCCAGGTAGGCCAGGTGGTTGGCCTTGGCGCCATCGGCCAGCGTGCTGTTTTTGACTTCCACAAAGTTGCCGATGTGCACCTCGCGGCCCAACTGCGCGCCGGGGCGCAGGCGGGCAAAGGGGCCAATCAATGCCCCCTCGCCCACGGTGACGCCAGCCTTTTCGCCGTCGATGTGGGTGTAGGGAGGGATCACCGCACCGGCGGCAATGCGGGCATTGGCAAGACAGCAGTGCGCGCCGATGCGCACACCCTCGCCCAATTCCACGCGGCCGGTGAAGATGCAGTTCGCGTCGATCTCGACGTCCTGCCCGCACACCAGTGCGCCGCGCACGCCGCTGCGGGCATCGTCGCGCAGATCGAACCGGGCAGGGTCGGCCAGACGCGCGCCTTGCTCCATCAGGGCGCGTGCCTGGCGCAGTTGGTAAGCCCGCTCCAGCTCGGCCAGTGGCAGCGGGCTGTTCACGCCCGCCACCTGCAGCGGATCGGTGATGCGGTGGGCCGCCACGGGCACGCCGTCTGCCACGGCCATGGCGACGATGTCGGTCAGGTAGTACTCGCCCTGGGCGTTGTCATTCGTCAGCCGCGCCAGCCAGGGTTTGAGCAGCCTGGCCGGCACGGCCATGATGCCGCTGTAAACCTCGGTGATGGCGCGCTGGGCCTCGGTGGCGTCTTTGTGCTCGACGATGGCTTGCACGGCACCATCAGCGTTGCGCACGATGCGGCCGTAGCCCGTGGGGTCGGCCAGCGTGACGGTGAGCAGCGCCAGCCGCTCGCCACCGCTGGCGGCCACCAGCGCGCGCAGAGTGTCGGCCTGGGTCAGGGGCACATCGCCCGAGAGCACGACCGCCATGCCATCGGCGGGCAGATGCGGCGCGGCCTGCTGCACGGCGTGCCCCGTGCCCAACTGCGGCTCCTGCCGCACAAACTGAAGGTTAAAACTGCCTATCGCGCTTGCTGCGCCTGAGGTAGCTGCTTCTACTTCTGTAGCGCCATGCCCCGTGATGACGATGGCACTGCGGGCCTGCAAGTGCGCGGCCTGGTCCAGCACATGGTGCAGCAGCGGGCGCCCGGCCAGGCGTTGCAGCACCTTGGGAATGCGGCTTTTCATGCGCGTGCCCTTGCCGGCCGCCATGATGAGGATGTCGAGTTGCGTCATGGAATGGGGGTGTCCAGTGGCCCGCAGTGCCGCCACCGCGCAGGCCTAGGGAACCTCTGCATAACTCCCTGCGGTCTGCGCGGGCGCGGGCCCGGGCAGTCCACGGCGTTGCTTTTCTTGCCAATAGCCAGGCTATTGGCTACAAAAAGCGCCTTGTGGCCTATCCCGATCCGCACCAGCGCATCCTCGCGAGGGTTATGCAGAGCTTCCCTAGCTCGCATTA